>CAZIRG010000075.1:0-7717 GCA_964541505.1 uncultured Syntrophomonadaceae bacterium
ATTATAGCACAAAATCATTATTTTACCAAAAAGAAAAATGATTTGAGATACTATTCTTTCTAAAGTTTTCCCTGATTTAAACGATGAATACTATGAGGTGAGATTTATGAGTATTCTACGTATAGGCGGTATCGCTTCTGGACTTGATACCAACCAGATGGTCAAAGATTTAATGCGTGCAGAGCGTATGCGAGTAGATAAACTTTATCAAGAACGTCAGATTCTTGAGTGGCAGCGTAATCAGTTTCGAGATATCACTAACAGTGTGCGTTCATTTCGAGATAAATATTTTAATTTTTTAAATCCTCCTACCAATATGATGTCTTCTACTGCTTTGCAAAAAATGACAGCTGTCTCCAGCAACACAAGTGTAGTAACTGTCAGTGCCACTGCCAGTGCTATGATTGGAGATACTACTTTTGAAGTTGCACAACGTGCCACTGCTGCTACTGCTAGTCAGCAAGGGATTACAGTTAATCATGGCAGCGGAGATCGCTTGAGCTTAAGCGATGATATGGGAACTATCAGCACCAAACTACTTGCCGGAGATCTGGTATTTGATGCCAATGATCAATTTACTCTGACTATTAACAGTACAGCTATTGTAGTTAATAAAACCGATACCTGGGGAGATGTTCTCAGCAATATAAGAAATAGTGCAGCCGATGTCCATATCTCATACAGTGCCTTCAGTGATACTTTTACCATTACTGCCAGGGAAACAGGAGCTGGATTCATCACAACTGATGATGGAGGTAGCTTTTTTACTGCCTTGGGGATATCGGTAGGCACAAATGGAGAGATAGGTACTGCCGGTCAGGATGCAGCATTTAGCATCAATGGCTTTGCAGGTACTCGCTCCACCAATAGTTTTACTATCGATGGCCTTACTTATACTATTCCTCCGGGTGCTGCTACTGCTACCCCAGCTACTATCACTACAACAGCAGATGTGGATGGGGTTTATACTACTATCGAAAGTTTTATCAACGACTACAACTCTTTTATAGACGAAATAAACAGCAAGCTCCAGGAAGAGCGTTTTCGAGATTTCCCCCCTCTGACCGATGAGCAAAAAGAAGCCATGAGCGAATCGGATATCGCCAGGTGGGAGGAGAAAGCCCAAAGCGGCCTTCTGCGGCGAGAATCCTCTCTAGAAAATATGCTGCAAAATATGCGTACTGCTATTTTTGATATGGTAGGAACTCTTCACCTAACAGAAATAGGAATAGAAACCAGCAAAAACTTCAAAGAACGAGGCAAGCTTATCTTGGTAAACGGTGGTGATATTTTACGACAGGCTATTGACGCCAATCCAGATAAGGTAGCAGAGTTATTTACGCGCTCTTCTAACATAGCTTACAGCCCTGACCTAACCTCAGCACAACGTACACAGCGTTACCAAGAATCAGGCTTGGCACATCGCCTAAGCGATATTTTAAATGATAACATTCGTACTACTAGAAACAGTGCTGGTCGTAAAGGAATTCTTTTGGAACGAGCTGGAATAGAAGGAGACATTACCCAATTTAATAACTTTTTTAACAGGCAAATAGATACTGTCAACAGCCGCATTAATCGTATGCATGAAATATTATATCGCCGGGAGGAGCAATACCACCGCCAGTTTCTGGCCATGGAACGAGCACTACAACAGCTTCACGCCCAAGGCGACTGGCTTTTGATGCAGCTTAACCAGGGTTGGGGAGGAAATTAATATTGTGATCCCAAAGGCAACTAGCTTATATTATCAATAATTGCTTAAAAAGTAGAAATTGATAATTACTTGCTGGTTGTCAGTTATCAGTTTACGATTTACAGTTTAAGGATAATAGCTCCGGTAACTGGTAATCGGTAATTGGTTTATGAGCCATTGTTCACTGGTTTTTAATTGGAAAATGGCTGTAGCTGAATAGTTACAAACCATAAACCTATAACCTTCGTAACCACTATAAACCGTAATAAATAATTGCAACTACAGGGGGGAGATATTGATGATTTCAGAAAAAATCTCACAGTTGACAGAAGCCTACGAGCAACAAATAAGTTCTTATAAACAGATGTATATTTTAGCTTTATCGCAAGAAAAGCTTTGTACCACGAATGACTTCTCTACCGCTAGTAGCCTAGAAGAGTTGAACAGTCTGCTAACCAAGAAACAAAAGTTAATGCAACAAATAGATAATAAACAAAAAAAAGCACTCTCAGCTAAAGAGAGCCTAGAAAAAGAGTTGGGTATCAAAAACATAAGTGGTGCAACTTTAGCTATACACTGCCCTTTCCCCGAGACAGAGCAATTACAAGCAATACTCAGTCAAATCGAGCCAATCTTAAGAAAAATTGCCTCTTTAGATCTGATAAGCCAACAAGCTTTGCAAAACAAGTTAGGGGCGGTAAAACAAGGTATGAAAAAAATACAGCAAGGCAAGCAAATGACCAAAGCTTATCACCCTACCCAAAAGCAAACAGAAGGTTTTTTTATTGATCGTAAATAAATTTTAAAAAATCATAAACTTAGGCGGTTACTATAAAACACGCACTTTCGCTGTAAACACTCTCTGTTTAACGAACTAAATTCACAGCTAATCTTTTCATCAACACTTAATACTAAGTCAAAATTTTCCTCTAAAAAATTCCTGGTTTCCATAATTGCTAAAAAAATATTTCTTTTACAACATCTCGGACCACCATGTTCCGCAATAGAAAACAAACTCCTAGCAGTCATCAGGTTGCTCAGCTTCCAAGAACTTTCAGACAAGGGCGTTGTCCCGGTAATCAAACTGATAAAAATACCACTGCCAACTCCAGCCCCACAATTACCATGTGAGCCACAAAATCCACCCGGTATCTTTTCTGTTCTTTTTCTAGCCTCTTTGAGTTGTTTTTCTTTTGCTACAAAATTTTCCTGCACGTTATAATAAGCACTGAGCAAAACTGCTGTTAACAAAAAATGATGCTCCGGTCCGTGCATCTTTACCTTTGGATTTCTCATCAAAATTAATGCTGCTTCTAAGGGATCTTCTAGCTCACTATGCAGACAAAAGTGCTCTATAAAATCATTTGCTGGCAAACTATGACAAGCGTCACAAATAAAATGACCCTTAACACATTTTACATCTGACTCGCAAACCTGATGACAATAATAACATGCCACTCTAACAGATTCTTCAAGATACAAAAGACTTTCCCCACAAATAAGGCAACCTGTTTTGCAACCTATTAAATTCATCCTATCCTAATCCTGCGCTTTCTGCCTAGCAATAAGCCCCGCAAAAACACCGGCGCCAAAGCCATTATCAATATTTACAACAGCTAAACCAGGAGCGCAGCTCTGCAGCATAGTCATAAGACCGGCTATACCACCCTTGCCCATACCATAACCAACTGAAGTAGGTAAACCAACGACCGGTATATCCACGTTGCTCGCAACTACTATCGGTAATACTGCATCCATACCAGCTACAACTATAATCGCAGCAACGTTCTCCCGCAACATTTCTGTCAAAGGTTCATAAAGGCGATGAATTCCTGCTACTCCAACATCATAGGCTTTAATTACTTCGCAACCCATAACCTCAGCCGTCACCACTGCCTCTTCCGCTACAGCAATATCTGAAGTGCCTGCTGCTAAAATTCCGATTTTGCCATCCTTAGAAAAAGAGTGGGCTCTCTGCTTTAGTATTGCTGTGCTGGATTTTTGATTGTGCAGCAACTCATAACCAGCAGGTAGATTGTTTTCAAGTTCAGCTACATCACTTTCTTTGACTCGGGTTATTAAAACAAAGCCATTTTTTTCAGCCAACACCAACGCCAGTTTACAGACATCTTCCGGCTGTTTATCCTGAGCAAGTATCGCCTCTGGAGCTCCAGCTCTGCAAGCTCTATTGATATCAAGCTTGGCGATTTCTCCTACTGTTTCGATATTGACAACTCGCAGTCTATTTTTAGCAGTAGCTAAATCAATTTTCCCTTCTAACAAAGACTTTAGTATCTCTTCCACCAATAAACACCCCTATCGTTTTGGAGGTTGGAGGTTAGAGGTTGGAAAGCTGTAAATAATATATCTCGTTCCTAACCCCCGTCTAACTTCCAACTTCTAATATCTAACTTCTAAATAATACCTGTTTGCTTCCTCAGTGATAAATTCTTCGTAAGCATAATAACTTTTTTCCCCTTCTTTGGCCACTTCAATAGTCTTAGAAGGAGGAAACTTTAAGTTTGTAGGGCAAGGGGTATAGATCTGAATGTAAGTAGGACCTATTTCCCGGGCAATAATAACAGCTTTTTCTACGGTATGAGCAATTTTATGAGGACTGGCTACTGTCACCCTTGCAGCATAAGCACAGCCGGAAATCTTAGCCATTTCAAAGACAGGTATCTTGGGGAAGTTTTTGCCCTTCGGAGCCATATTCAAAACCTGTCCTTCTTTAGTCATACCACTTTCCTGACCGCCTGTATTCCCGTACACTTCATTGTCCACCATGATAGTAGTAAACTTTTCGCGCCGAAACCAAGCATGCAAAGTCATATCCAAACCGATATCTGCAATGCCACCATCACCTACCAAAACCATCACATCTTTGTTCTGATCAGGATAACGAATTGTCAGCATTCTTTTCAAACCGGAAGCTACAGCGCTTTGATTGCCAAAAGCTGTACAGGAATAATTTACAGCTGTCTGTGCTAAAGAGAAAAATGAGCAACCAGGAGTTCCCAGAATAAGGGTGTCTTCTGGAGATGGCAATGCTGCTGCCACCAAACGAACACCCAAAGCCACACCACACCCTCCACAATGAGGATGCTCCTCAATTATTTCTTTAAACTCACCCAGGGTTTTTACACCTTTCTCTTTCTTAAAAAAAGGTCCCTGTTCAACTAGGTCTTTATATTCTGGCGGTAATAAATCTGCAAATGCCTTTACCGGAGTAATAATTTTCGTTGACATAAATCTCTATTCACCTTCCCTTCCCACTTCCAGCTTCCAACCTCTCTCGGACTCTTCACCGTTTCCCCCATCCCGGTTCCTAGTCCCCCGTCTAACTTCTAACCTCCCACTTCCCACTTCTCGCTTCACTTCGTTCACTATCAGTTCCACAGGCATAGTCATGCCGCCAAAAACTCTGGGACCAGGCACAACTCTGCTGTTATGCTCAAGAATGGCCATAACTTCTTTTGCCAGCCAACCACCAACATTAAACTCAGGAATTATAATTATCTCTGCCTTGTGCGTAGCTTCCCTTATTTCTTTAACTGGGAAAGGACGAATAGATTTAACTTTGATTAACCCTGCCTCTATGCCTTCTTGATGTAAAATTTTTAACGCTTCTCTGCTCTGGGAAGCAGCAGTGCCAGAAGCAATTATAAGAATCTTGGTCGCCGAATTCTCTACTTCTACTAAGCCATTTAAATAATGCTTGATATGAGGGCGAGCTCGCTCGGCTGCTGCCAATATTTCCTGATGCCAGCTGGCATTGGCAGCGTAACTGATAAAATTACTTTTGATAAGCAGAGGATCTCGTACCTGCCGCATAGGTGGAGTTTCCATATCAAAGGTCGGCACTGGTGCTTTTTGCGGGTTATAAGCAGCTAGTTTGAGGCCTGCTGACGGCATCATAACCTTATCCCGAGTATGAGTAACAAAAAAACCATCTGCAAAAACTCCTACCGGTAAATGAACTTCGGGTTTCTCTGCGATGATATAGGCTCTTAAAATCATATCAAAAAAATCTTGGGCATCCTCGGCATGAAACATCAGCATACCAGTATCCATAAGCATAGCCATTTCAATGTTTTCTGGTTGAATAGATGGTGGTAAAGAAACACCTCTACACATAAAGGCACAAACAATAGGTTGCCGTGCACCCGCCCAAACAGGAAACATCTCCATAGCTCGCAATGTACCCGGACCACTGGTAGCAGTAAATACACGTCCCCCTCCCAGAGAAGCACCATGCACAGCTGCCATTACCGCAAACTCATTTTCGGCCCGATAATAATCCTTCAAATAGCCTGCAGCATAGACATCTCCTACTAAATGCAAACTCTCACTCTGCGGAGTAATAGGATAGGCTATGGCCATATCAACATTAGCTCTCTTCACAGCTTCTGCTACCGCTTCACTGCCAGTTATAAAGGCTCGCTCTCTGGGAGCATCAAAAAAAAGATGATCAGCATCAACTATACGTTGTTCCACAGTCACCTTACTCACTCTCCGTTCCTCGTTCTTCGTTACTTACTGAGTCACTTAGTCACTTAGTCACTCAGTCACTAACCCGTCATGGATTACAATAATCACAGCGTCCTGCTGCTACTTTTTTATCTTCTGGTTCTTTTCTCTCTTCCGTAAAGCCACACCTAGCACACCTGAACACAGTTGCCGCCACTTCTCGTGTGGGCAAACCGCAGGCTTCGCAGGGCAACCCTCTTTTCTTTTCCACTACAGAAAATCCGGGAGTAGTGCACTTAGGACACTGTTCTTTTATTTTTCTTACCAAATCTTCCGTAGCTTTTTGTATAGCAACCATCCTGTCAGGGTTAGCATGCGCACGCATGTCTGTCTCTAAAAAAACTTTTCCCATAGGAGATTGAAGGAGCCCAATCTTAAAGGCTTTTTTCAAGCCTTCCCAACTGTCAATTCCTTTAACTAAAAAAGAATCTGGAGCACCTTCAGGCTGCAAAACAAGATGGTGAGTAGGGAACTTTACCCGGCGAGCAAATTCCTCCGCTTCCAAAAAAGTAGTTACTGTTATCTGAGCATAATTAGTCTGGCTACTGGCGTATTCGCCGCAAATCTCCAAATTCTCCCGAGCATCTACCAGTAAAACCATCTCCAGATTCCAAGGCAAAAAAGGACTCATAGGGTGAGGTCCAAAGCTTCCTTCACTAGCTAACCCCAAATCAAGTCCTTTTAACTCCATACCCTTTCTGGCTTTGCGTCTAGCTACTTCTAGCTGGGTACCCTTCCTAGGCACTTCTCTAGTAAAAGTGCCTAGGAGATCTGTATCAAAGCTTGTATCCACCAAAAGTCTGCAACCTGTATTTTTTTCAAAAACAGGTTTAATTACTCGCTCCTTACCGTGCTTGGTCAAAAGAACAGCCTGACGCCCTGCAAAAAAAGAATTCTTCTTAAACAACGATCTTCAGAGCGTCCTTGGGGCATGCTGTCACGCATAATCCACAGCCTTTGCAGCGATCAGGATCAATAGTCACTTTTTTATTCTCTTTATGGTATTTAAAAACATTAGGGTCCGGGCAAGTAAAGATACACAACTTGCACCCGGTACATTTTTCTTCTTCAACTCTGGCTGAAACATACATAAGATTTCTTGCCTCCCTTAATTTTACAAGGAATATTCTTCAATAAGTTTACTGGCTGCTTCTGCAACTTCCATGTTCTTTTCTATAAGCAGTTCTTTTTTAGCAAACTTACTCTTCATGACATCGTCAAGTGCCGCCGTAGTACCAGAAGCTACAAATTTTTTCATCCCACCAAACCTATCTATCACAGCCGCTTTAAGAGCTTCAAAAGAAACCAATGAAGTAGCTCCTAGCAATCCGCCCAACAAGGCAATATTACTGGACAACTCTGTCCCTCCTACGTCTATGGCAATTTGAGTGGCCGGAAAATAAAACAACCTGGTCTTCAGCTCAGCCAATTTCTTCAAATCTTCATCTCTCAAGTCCAAGGGGGTTTCCGAGTTAATCAGGATAGTTCCTT
>CAZIRG010000076.1:0-7642 GCA_964541505.1 uncultured Syntrophomonadaceae bacterium
ACAGTTCTGTAAGACGGTTTTCTACTGGCGTACCGCTCATAGCAATACAGGCTCCAGCCGGAAGGGAAGCTACAGCTTTTGACTGGGCGCTGGAGGAATTTTTAATATTTTGTGCTTCGTCAATGACGACAATATTCCAAGTTTTCTTCTTGAATTTTGTTATGTCTTGGCGCACTGTGCCATAGGTAGTGATGATGAGATCAATGTTAGCGGTGGTGAGCCTACGTTTTGGTCCGTGATAAAGAGCCAGCCGTAACGATGGAGCGAACCGAGCACATTCTTTTTCCCAGTTTCCGACCAAGGTAGTGGGGCAGACAACCAGAATGGGGGAGTTTAATTTTTTCTCTTCCTGGAGCTTTAAAGCAAGTGCTATGACCTGTATTGTTTTACCAAGTCCCATATCATCGGCTAGGCAGGAACCCAAGCCCTTGTTAAGATTGCTATATAACCACTTAAAGCCTCTTTTCTGATAAGGTCTTAGAGTGGCGTTTAGGTTTTCAGGAATAGCGACAGGCTCCGTTTCTTGGAGTGTGGAGAGCATTTTTTTAAGCATTTCATCCGGGGTGAACAAAGTATCCTCTACTTCCCCGGTGAGAGCAGAACGCAAAATTTCTGCCGAAGAGAGATGGGGGAGAGGATCATTTAGCTTAGCAAGAATATTTTGTACCTCTGTGGGGTCTAGTAGCAGGTAGCTATCTTTAAATTTGACAATACCGGCGGCGGAATTAGCCAACTGCTTAAATTCTTTTTTAGTTAACAGCAGGTCGCCCACAGCTATTTTCCAAGAGAAAGACAACATTTTCTCTAGGTTAAGATAAGAGACTTTTTCTCCCCCTTCCTTTTTGGAGTTGGCCTCTATTGATATCTGGGGTGTGGCGAGAGTTTTTAGTTCTTTGGGAATAATTATTTTGAGACCCAACAACGCACATAAACTTTGCCCACTGGTGAGGAATTCAGCCAGAGCCGGAGGATCAAGCAGCAGGGGCTTTATTCCTTTGCTACTAAGAATCTTTTTCAAAGCCGGAAAATAGGCTGCGGCTATAGTTACTTGGCGAGACACTTCTTGACGCACTGTATCGGCTGGGAGTGAGAAAATATTTTTTTGTGTTTTAAATATTTTGGTAAGAGGTAGTGGCGGTGCCAAGGGGTCTTCTTTGTTTTCTATTGCAATATCTAGGTGAAAGCCTTCTTGCCTAGGGGGAGGCAGGGTTATTTTAACGACAGGTGCGACTTTCTTAAACTGCAGGTTAACCCTAGCTAGCCAATCGGCAATGGCTTTGGCTGTTTGTTTTTCTTCAAATTCCTGTGCGAGATAGTTCTTCCCCTGGAAAAAGGCTTGGCAAATTTTATGTGACTCTTTGATGTCGGCAAAGGAGTGTACCAGGTGAGTGAGAAAGAGGGCTAAAACTTCTAGGACAGCATCTCTAGGGGGAAGCACGGTTTTACTCTTTTTGCGGAAGATAAAGCCTAGTGGGATAATACTTGCCAAATAGTCAATAGCTTCCCAGGCTTCTTTGGTACGAGTAAGTGGTACGTAGGTGATAAAAAAACTGCCATCTTGCTCTTTTTTGATTTCTGGAAAAAAGGAAGATGATTGCGCTAGGGCTTGAGCAACAGCACTGGCGGCACTCAAAAAGATAGCCGCAGGAGAGTTTTTGGTAGTAGAAATTTCTAAAGGAAGTTTTAAAAAGAGATCTAGGAGAGAGGCGGCGGGAATAAGTTCTCCTTTTTTTCTTTTCAGGGTCAGTTCCCCATTACTTGCCAACGGAAAAGGCATTGTTTTGGTCTCACTTATAATATTTTCTGGTAGGTTTTTTTCAGGTAATGCAAAAAAAGCTGTCTTCTCCCAAGGGCAAGGTGTCTTTCCTGGTGGGTAGAGCAAATAAAAAGGAGTATTTTTAAAAGAGAAACCATTTTCAAGTAAAACCAAGTGCTCCAAGGAGGTTGCTATATTTTTATAAGCTTGCAGCAGAATGGCTTTGAAATTACCTGCCGAATAAAACAAAGGAGAGTCGGCTAGGAGGTTTAGAATAGTCTTTTCTTTTTTTTCTTTGGCTAGCGAACTTAAATTTAGTGGAAACTCAGAAGAGGAGTTTGGCTTAGCTGCTGTAATCTTTAGTTCTTGGTAAGGGATAAAGGCTTCTTTTTTTGTTTCTGCTGTCTTTTCCAGCGAAACAAAACCTGCTGCTTGTAACAGGTCTGCGGCGCCTAACCCTCTCAAAGTAAATAGTAAAAAAGGGTTTTTGTCAATTTCATTAGCGATGATGTAATAAACAGCTGCCAGATGCTTACAGGGGTTAGCCCAGTCGGGACAGGAGCAGTTGGCTGTTATGTCTTTCCAAGAGGTGGGCAAAAGGTGTATTTTTTGACTTTCCAGCAAGGTCAATATCTCTGGCGGCAACTGCCCCAGTTCCATCTCTGAGGCCAGAGCCGGGTCAGTGGCAATATTTTTTTTGATGCGAGTAGTTTGTGCCTTTGTGAATTTTTTTAAATTTATTTTAACATCATAAGGCTTGCGCCGTGAGCCTTCTACTTTAGCGCTGATAGTATCATTTTTTATAATTATTTCTGTGACCATGCCACCATTAGCGTATCTTTTGCCACGAGGCAGACGATTGCTATCATAGTCAACTCTTTCCATAGCCTGAATCCAAGCCTGTCCCCACCAAGTCTTACCATATGTTTTTCTAGCTGCCACTTTTTTTTGATTCACTCCTTGTAAAATGTTTCAGTAATCATTTGATATATTCTTCTTGCTGCCGCCACTTCCCTTTAACCAAAGAGAGAAATAAAGAGATGGTTCCATTATCCTAGCTTCTGGGAAGATATTTTTTGCGCTATTTTCTGCTAACACCGGAATACGACAGAATATGTTTATTTTTCAGGCATATCCTACTGCTAGCATACTAGCATACTAGTTGACTATATTTATGGTTTGTGTTAAGGTACTAATGAAGGACATATGAGGTATAATTAATTTACTTTTCTGTAGGGGGTGTAGGTGAGTGGATTACAATGATAGAGAACCTATTTATTTGCAAATCATGAATGATCTTAAATATCAAATTGTATTAGGCAACTTAAAATCTGACGAAAGACTTCCTTCGATCAAGGAGCAGTCTGTGCGAATGAAAGTTAATCCGAATACAATTGTCAGGGTATATTCAGAGCTGGAGCGGCAGGGGATTGTGTTTAAAGAAAAAGGACTAGGTACTTTTGTTAGCCAGGATAAAGACGCTGTCATAAAATTAAAGCAAGAAATAGCCAAGGAAAATGTTAAAAGGTTTGTTGAGCGTATGTACAAGATAGGGTTTAATAATGATGATATGCATGTTTTATTAGCAGAGTATTTTAAGAGTAATAAGCGGAAATGAAAGGGTGAAAGGTTTGTAACAGCTTAGGCAACTTTGAGAAGACTTTAAGAACAGAGCGATAATCTGAGTAGTTACAAATATTTTTAAGAGGGGATTGGAAAGAGATTTGGAAAGGGGTTGTAGAAAATGAGTGCTATTCTTAAGACAAATAATTTAGTAAAGCTCTATGGAAAAACAAAGGCTTTAGATGGGTTGAGTTTAGAGTTTGAAACAGGGAAAATCTACGGTTTTCTGGGGCCAAATGGCAGTGGCAAAACAACATTTTTGAAAATTTGTGCTGCTCTGATTATGAGTTATGAGGGCGAAGTTTTAATTAATGATTTGAAACCTGGTTTGGATACTAAATCAATAGTGGCCTATTTACCTGATGGTGAATATTTCTTTGCCTGGATGAAGGTGGGGGATGCCTTAAATTATTTTGATGACTTTTTTGATGACTTTGATAGAGAAAAGGCCGAGCAGTTACTGGATTATATGGAACTTGAACATGGGCAAAAAATAAGTAAACTTTCTAAGGGTATGAAAGCAAGGTTGAAGCTGGCGATGGTTTTGGGGAGAAAAGCCAAACTCTACTTGCTGGACGAGCCCTTTGATGGCATTGACCCGGTTAGCCGCGAAAAAATAATTGATATTGTGCTGAATACTTTTAATACTGACAGCGCCATGGTTATGGCGACACATCATATTAGTTACGTAGAAAAACTATTGGATGCCGTAAAGTTCCTTTCTAAGGGGGAGGTTATCTACGAAGCGGCTGCTGATGATATCAGGCAAGGTAAAAAAATGTCGGTTAACGAATATTACTTGGAGGTATTCAGAGATGTTAAAGCTGATTAAGTATGCGACAATATATTATACAAAGCCTGTGGGAATTGCTATAGCAGCGGTTGTATTATGCCTACCCTTGTTTGCAAAATTAGTATTCTCCTTATCTGCAGCTCCAATTGATGATATCGTCACGCTAACTGGGATAGCACTCTTTATCTTTCTACTCACAGGCATAATAATGCTGTATTTTCCACTACTGGGACCAATAGCTGGTGACAATCCATCTTTATTTCTCATACCGTTGCCATTTCTGAAAATAATCCTTGCCCAGTTAGCTGCATCGCTGCCTGTGTGGATTGTTGTAATTGCTTCTTTTTCTACCTTATCTTTATTATTCCAGCACGAAAACTATCTTATAGGTATAGGCCATTTTACAGTTTTAAGTTTCTCCCAGCTCCTTTTTCTCACTGTTACCTATATCTTCACCCAGCTGGCAAGCTTATTTGTGCTCATGCCCAAGGGAGCAGTTAGTGAAAAATTTGCGCAGCTAGTATTATCAATTCCGTTCGTGAAGAACTTTTTCGAAGAGGAGCATAACATGACTGGCATGGCTAGCTTTGCACATATAATTGCTTTTATCCTTGTTACCTTGCTTGTCTTGGCGGTAAAGGAATATACAGCAATCCCTGTTTCTGTATTATTGCTCCTGATGATCGTGCTGTCGGCAGCACTCCTCTATGGTAACGCAAGGTTGATGGAAAAACATATAAATAGTTAATCAAGGGAGATTGTAAGTGAAAAGTGAAAAGTGAAAAATTAAATTCAAAAGAATTAAAAAACAATAAATTACTCAAGGCCGGTATTTCATTGCGTTTTGTGCCTTGAGCGAAGCGAAAGGAATGGTTGTAAAGATGTTTACACTAATTAAGTATGCTTATCTGCCTTTTAAATCGCATTTTAAACTTATTTTCTTGCTCTTGATGTTCTTTTTGGTAATTAATTTGGCAGGACCGCATTTGCCGCGCCCACTGGCGGTTTATACTGTATATTTTGCTTTGTGTTTGTTCCTTGTTTACTACTTTGTTTTAATACAATTTGTTATAAGTAAAGCCACGGCACCGCTAGAGCTCTTGTACCTTCAGATTCCACAACCGCCGTCAAAAACGCTTGTTGCCTATATCCTTCTTGTCTTTCTAGCTGTTTTCTTAGGTGTAGTTTTACTGGTATCGTTTTTCCCGGTTTATCCATACCTTATGCCGCATGGTCTGACCTTTGTGGTTGTGCTCAATATTCTAACACTTGCCTTATATGGCGTAGTTTTTTCCCTAGCATTTACGCTCCTTCTTACTACACTTGTTGCCTCACCAATATTGGCAATAAATAAGTGGCTACTAGTTCCAGCAGGACTTCTTATGCTTATTGTTACAGGGTTTCTTGGAGGAAGTATAATTTTTGGCGCAATAAAAAATGTACTTTATCCTATAGGTAGTTTTATAGACGGTGAAATCCTAACGGAGTATGTTTCAGTTCTACAAACACCCTTGGATATAGCCCTAAAGAATTTCGGGCTTGTTTTTTTGCTAATCGCAGCCCTGTTTGTTAGCATTATTTATTTAATAAAAAACAAACTTAATCTGCCTACCCAATGAAAACCAAGAGATGACCTTCTTAACAAAAATTGTAACTACTCACGCCCATATTGTCATTTCGACCGAAGGGAGAAATGACATGGCTCGAAATGGCAGCATGAATCATGACACATTAGCGTGAACGGTTACATATGTACTATAAAAACCTTAATCTCTTAGGCTGAGTAGTTACCAAAAATTAAGCAAATCTTAATATTTTCCACAGTAAATCTTAAGATTTGTCTTTTATAATAGTAGTAGTTATGCAAAATAAAAATCGAAGGAGGATGAAAAAATTAAAAAAACATAGATAGTGGTGAAGACAGGGAAAAACAAATTAACTTGCGAGGTGAAATAAAACTATGGAAACAGTATTGAGCGTAAAAAGTATATCCAAGCAGTTTGGCAAAAACACGGTCGTGGATCACGTCTCCTTTGATGTTCGTAAAGGTGAGATACTCGGCGTCCTTGGGCCGAATGGAGCCGGGAAGACTACTGTAATCAGAAGCATTATGGACATAATACGTCCGGATTCAGGAGAGGTTGAGTTTAACTTTCAAAGCAACAGAAACTTTTTATCCCAGATCGGATACCTGCTGGAAGAACGAGGGTTATATAAAGATGTCAAGGTGATGAGCATATTACTGTATCTTGCTCAACTTAAAGAATATCCAAAAAACAAAGCCAAAAAAAGAATAGCCAGTTATCTTGACAAATTTAACTTAAAGAACGCAGGTAAAATGAAGATCAAAGAACTCTCCAAAGGAATGGCGCAGAAAGTTCAGTTCATAGGTGCCATACTCCATGAACCATCTATCCTGATTCTTGATGAGCCCCTTTCCGGCTTGGATCCTGTCAGCCAAGACGTATTCTCGGAAGAGATTAGAGAGCTAGCAAAAAATGGTGTTGCCGTCCTGCTCTCTTCCCACCAGATGAATATGGTAGAGAGCATCTGTGATCGCATCTTTATGATTCACCAAGGGAAGAAAATACTATATGATACTCTTCTAAAAGTCAAACAAGAATTTGGTAGCTTCAAATGTGAAATTATAAGCGAAAAAAACATTAAAGACAAATTTACAAATTTACCGGAAGCTGAAAAAATTGAACAAAAAGGTTTGCGCACAACACTCTACCTTAAAAAGACTGTTGAGCCAACCCGCTTTATACAAAAACTACCAAACGATATCCCTATCGAAGAGATTACCATAAAAAGAGATTCCCTGCATGATATTTTTGTGAAAATCGTAACAAAAAATTAAGATTGGAGGCTCAACGTATGAAAACAAGACAAAACAATACCATAAAAAACAGCATTAAGGTTGCATCATGGGAAGTTAAGAAATTGATATGGAACAAGGCTTTTGTTGTCTCCCTTTTGTTAACGCCGCTTATTTTTGGTTTATTTATGTGGCTTCCAACGTTTTTTGAAAGAATCGCTGGGGAAGACGAGGCAATTATCGGGGGAGAATTTATTGATACCACTGCCCATATCTATATAATGGATGAGGTTGGAATTTATGGGGCGCTATCGCAAAAAGTGGCTGGTATGGATAATCTGGTTTTAAAAAAACATACAGGCCATGAAGATGACTTGCGGACTAGGATAAAAGACAACCCGTATGCTGGGTATGTGCATATAACGAAAGAGATATTTGAAACAAGAAAGATCAACATTATAACGGGTGATTACGATCCTCATATCCCAGTTGCTTTTGATGACAAACTTATACAGGCGCTGATGCACTTTGAACTGGCGAAATATAATATAGAGCCGGAAGACGTTGATAGGATTGTTGCCGGATATGATATTAGCGTTGGTCCGCCCATGCCAGAAGAAGTAGGAGAAGAGTTTGCTCAGCAAGCCTCGTT
>CAZIRG010000077.1:0-7531 GCA_964541505.1 uncultured Syntrophomonadaceae bacterium
AAGCCCTCGGAAGAATAAACTTTGGTAACTCCTGGTGTTTTTTTCTAACCTCTAATCTCCCACTTCCCACCTCCAACATACATGGTATTGCTGTAACAGCTAAGTAGTTACCATTATTTTTTAATAATATTTACCAATACTTTGTTTCCACACTATGAAAGGTATAAAGCACTCTCTTTTGTCCAATTCTAACATATAAACTCTACTTTTGGCAAAAGTTTATCCCCAACTCACCATATTTTGCTTTTTTAAAGTTTCTTTTTTCTTTTAAAGTTTCTTAATATTATTTTCTATCTTGCTACAGTTTACAATTTACAGTTTACAGTTTTTCTAATATACTATATAATGTTGGCAACTAACAACATAATGCTGGCAACTAACAACTGGCAACCGGCAACTGGTAAAAGGAGATGCATTATGGGCACTACTAAGAGTCGTAAAAAAAGAAAAGGCAAATCATGGTCTGCTAAAATATTAAAGGTTTTATTGATCCTGCTCATCATAGGTTTAATCCTGGGGGTAGTAGCTGCAGGAGTGGCTTTTACTATAGTTAGGGACTACCTTGCTGAAATTCCGGAGTTTGAGTACGATACTCTATTTGAACCTCCTCTTACTTCTTATTTGTATGACAAAAATGGCAAGCGCTTTGCGAGACTGTTTTCAGAACAAAACAGGGTAGTAGTTCCTTTGGAAGTCATGCCAGATCACTTAATTAATGCTTTCGTTGCTATCGAAGATGAACGTTTTTTTCAACACCACGGCGTTGATATTGAGGCTTTTGGCAGAGCATTGCTAGTCAATATAAGAGAACGACGCATTGTGGAGGGTTTTAGCACTATTACCCAGCAGCTGGTAAAAAACACGATGTTAACACCAGAAAGAACTTTTAAAAGAAAAATTCAGGAAATGTATCTGGCTGTAAGACTGGAACAAAAATTTTCCAAAGAAGAGATTCTAGAACTTTACCTGAACTGGATTTATTTCGATCACAGTACTCATGGGGTAGAAGCCGCTTCTCGCATGTTTTTCGGCAAATCTGTAAAAGATATCACTTTAGCCGAAGCCGCCCTTTTAGCTGGAGTTCCCAACAACCCTAGCCTTTTCTCTCCTTATCGTAACATGGAGTTGTCAAAAAGAAGACAATCTATAATTCTTAATCGAATGGCATCGCTAGGCATGATTACAGCAGAAGAAGCTCGAGCAGCAAAGGAAAAAGAAATTAAAATCATTCCTCCACTTCTCAGAGCTACCGATTACCCACATTTTTTTGAGTATGTAGTACATCATGAATTGCAGGATATTTTAGAATCTCTTCCTCAATTTCAAGGTCTGCCCTGGCAAAGAGTTATGTATCAAGGCGGACTCAAAATTCATACTACCTTAGACCCCGAGCTGCAAGCTTTTGCAGAAGAAGTATTTAAAAACCCTGATAATTATCCAAAAACCATAACTGATGATTTAGGAATGCTGCAGCCACAAGCTAACATGGTTCTAGCAGAACCGGAAACAGGTTTTATCCGTGTTTTAATCGGCGGGCGAGAATTTGGAGCACATGATCAGCTCCTGCGTTTTACCAGAGAACGTCAGCCAGGCTCCGCTATTAAGCCGCTTACTGTTTATGCTCCCGCTCTCGAAGAAGGTCTTATTAGCCCTGGCACAGTTATTGATGATGCTCCAGTAATATATACTATTTATGGTAAAGAATTTCTCCCAGAAAACTTTGACAGCCGTTTTTTAGGATTAGTAACAGTCAGAGAGGCTTTAGCCCGTTCTATCAATATCCCAGCCGTTAAAATCCTTATGGATATGCTGGGAATTGATAAGGCTATTGCCTATGCGGAAAAACTCGGCATCACTACTTTTTCTGAACATGACAAAGGACCTTCACCTGTTGCCCTAGGGGGGTTGACCCACGGGGTAACTACAATTGACATGGTGCAGGCCTACAGCGCCTTTGCCAACCAAGGAATAAAAGTTGGTTTATCTACCATCACCAAAATTGAAAATAGCAAGGGGGTAGTTCTCTATGAACATAAACCGGCTTCAGAACAAGTTCTAGAGCCGGAAACAGCTTATTTTATTAACAATATGCTAATAGATACTGTTCGCTGGGGTACTGCCACTCGCCTAGACCTAGATAGAGACTTAGCTGCTAAAACAGGCACAACCGACAACCTAGCTACAGGTTACCTGGTGGCTTATACCCGAGATTATGTATTGGGTTTATGGATGGGATATGATATTCCAGGAGACCACCCTGGTGGTCATCGCTGGTGGAACTACCGACATAGGCTTGCTAATCCAATTTTAAAAAAAGCTCATAAGGATTTGCCCAAAAGATCATTTGTGCGACCTGCCAGCATAGTCACAGCCAGAGTAAGTAAAAAATCGAACTTACGACCAGGGCCCTATACCCCACCCGAAGATATCCAAACTGAAATTTTTATTAGAGGGACTGTTCCTAATGAAGAATGCAACTTACACATTCCGGTACGTGTCTGTACTGAATCAGGCCTTCTGCCTACCGAGTTTTGCCCACAATGGCTTTTAGAAGAGCGTATCTTTCTCAACAGACCAGCTTATATAGAAACTGATGCCAGATGGGCCAGACATAGAAGGTTCGGTGTGCGCCGACCAGAAGACGCTGCTTTAATGCCACCAGTGGAAACATGCGATAGCCATATTTCCAGACCAGCTTCACCTCGAAACCTGTCTTCTTCTACTGCGGAAGCGGAAGATGGTGCTTTTGCTATACTTTCCTGGGACCATCCTCCTGAGGAAATAATCGCAGGATTTCTAATTTATCGTCAGTATGCAGGCGAGGAGACCCCTCTGCCGCTAACAGAAACCCCCATAACAGCCTCCTTCTTTGTAGATACTACCGTTGAAAACAACAAAACCTACATTTATCATGTTTTCGCTGTAGACGCACTTGGTATTCGTTCTGAAAAGGCATCTGTCGAAGTTACTATTCTAGAGAAACCAGAGGAAGAAATAATTCCCGAGGAGCAGCCGGAAGAAAATCTAGAAGAACCGCAGCCGGGCGAACAATCAGATAAACCGCCAGAAGAGCAACAACCATAATAAAAGTATAACGTCGAGTAGGGGAGGGTCTCTCCTAAGCTCTGAGTCAAAGGATTGTACCCGTCCCCCCTCACAGAACCGTGCTGGCGCTATTTACGCACACGGCTCTTCATAATACCATTCACAAGTTAGTCACCGCATAGCTTCAGCCATATATGTTTACATATATCTTTGGGTTAGGCAGCCTGTTCAATTGACAGAAAAGGCAAAACTTATCCCAGTTGAAACCTTTACGTTGACTCCTCCGATTTAGCCATTTGTACCATAGCCGGTAAACGCTATCTTGGTAATTGCGTATCGCTCTGTAGTTGTCTGTGATACCATAATAACGATAATGCCCTAGCAGCTTTAGTCGCAGTGATTTCACTTGTTCCGCTATAGGTGTGTTGCGATTATTTCTTATCCACTCTTTTATTTGCTTTATCTTGGCATGATATTTCTTGCGACTTGTTTTCCGCTTAACACGGAATTTTCCACGCTGACTTTTGCTACAGTAATGTGTAAAACCTAGAAAATCAAATGTGTCTGGTTTCCCTTTACCTCGTTTAGAACAACCTGCTGCCGCAAACCTGCCAAATTCAATGATTTTGCTCTTTTCTTCGGCTATCGCTAGATTGAATTTGCCTAACCTTTCTTGTAACTCAATGTAGAACCTTTTAGCATCTTCTTGCGTCTGGAAACAGCATACAAAATCATCGGCATAGCGTATCATGTAGGCATCTCCTCGGCAGGTTTCCTTGTATATACCTTCAAACCAGAGGTCAAGTGCGTAGTGTAGGTAAATGTTTGCTAGTAATGGTGATATTGCGCCGCCTTGTGGTGTGCCTTGTTCTGTCTTATGGTATTCTGTGCCTTCCATACAGCCTGCTTTAAGCCTGCGCTTGATAAGTCGGTGTATGCTGGGGTCTGTTACCCGATGCTCTAGGAATTTCATCATCCATGCGTGGTCTACATTGTCAAAGAACCCTTTAATGTCTGCGTCTACTATATAGTTGATTTTCTTCGTCTCTATTATGTTGTTGAGTGCTTTTAGTGCATCATGGCAGCTCCTGTTGGGTCTAAAGCCGTAGGATAAATCTAGGAAGTCTTGCTCATAGATGGCATTTAGTATCTTGGTTAGCCCCATCTGTACGAGTTTGTCTTCATAGTTGGGTATCCCTAATGGTCGCTTTTCTTTGCTGCCTGGCTTTGGTATATAGGCTCTCCTGACTGGTTGCGGTCTGTACGACTTTCTTTTCATTTTCACTACTAGTGCCGCTAGGCTTGCCTCTAGGTTAGCTCCGTATTCTTCTTTGGTTACTTGGTCTATCCCTGGAACTTTGTTGCCCTTTAAGGCTCTGTGGCATTCTTGTAGCATAGCTTCGTCTAATAGATGTGCTAAGGAGGTAACCTTTTCCTGTGGCTTCTCTTTGGCTATCTCCTCTATCCTTGCTATCTTTGCTAGTTTTGTTTTCATTCTTTCATCACCTCTGCGTATGTCAAATGTGTCCCTAACAAAGTCTGTATTATGTTACCGCCTTTCCTCTTCAGGCATTACCCTGCGTCATGGGTACTATGCGGTAATCCGACTCCCTGCCAGTAATTTGACTTCCTAACTTTTTATCGCTTGTCTGCCATACTCTGCGAAGAACCTCCGCAAAGAACCAACAGGGCCTCCCGGGTTGCCGTGATATAGCTATGTGCAACATGCCAGGCTCTCGGACTGCGGAGATGGGTATCCGTCGTTATCCTTTAGCGGAGGCGTTACTATTTTTCCGCTGGCATTTGCCCGGATACCCGCTTGGTCTGATGCTGCCTTCTGTCAAGTTGAAAACATCGGCCATCTCGTGGAGTTGTTTTCGCAGCTCAATCACTTCAGTTCCCTTCCGGCCTACTGCCTCGCTGTCCTACGCTTAAACGTGTCAGTTACCTACCACGCTCCAAGGACTCGCTACTGGCTGCTAGTTAAACTTTACCAGGTGGGGTTCTCACCCATTATATATCACGACCTTTGCCCGGCCGCTCCAACTAACCAACTAATTACGTAAACGTAACTATTGTTACCCCACTTCCGCCTTCTCCATACTCGCCTAGGCGAAAGCTTGCTATTTGAGGATGAACCTTGAGATAAACATGCAATCCTTCTCGCAGCCGTCCTGTACCTTTGCCATGAATTAAACTTACTCGTTTCAGACCTGCTAAAACGCAATCATCTAGATACTTTTCTACCCTGTCCAAAGTTTCAGCCAGGGTAACTCCTCTTAAATCTATTTCCAAAGCTACCTCACGGGATTTTTTAGATTGCACCTTGATATACTCCCTTCGCTCTCCGGTAGCAAGATTTACCGTATTTTTTCAGGCTTTTTGAGCAATAAATCATCTACTGTAGTCTTTATCTTGATGATCCCTACCTGGAGATTGACCTCTCCAGCAGAATTAACTTCTAATACTTGCCCTTCTTTATTGAGATTTTTCACAAAAACACTCATCCCAGGCTTTATTTCTGACAGTTTTACTTTCTCACCCTGAGGCAAAATGTTTTGGTTTTTGTATAACTCCTGCTGCTCCAGTTTTATAGTTTCCCTAGCAACCTGTACCTTGCCTAAAGAAACTTTTGTATCTGTTGCTTTATTTATTTTTTTCAGTGCTCGATATACTTCATCCGCCTGACTCTTGGCCCTGTTTATTATTAAAAGAGCCTCCTCCCGAGCTTTTTGTAAAATTACTTCTCTTTTACTTTCCACTTCGATTGTTTTTGCTCTTGCCCTCTCCAGATATATCTGAGCATCACTCCTCATCTGGAAAGCTATATCTCTTTCCACCGTAATCTGCTTTTGCTTTTCTATCAAATCAGCTACCATATCTTCCACTTTAAGGTTATCCTTCCTCTGTAACCCTCGCGCCTTATCAATAATCTCTGCCGGCAAACCCAAGCGGGCAGCTATAGCCAAGGCGTTGCTTTTTCCCGGAACATTCATCAATAATCTATAAGTCGGCTGCAAAGTTTCGACATCAAATTCTACAGAAGCATTCTGCATGCCCACATGCGTATGAGCAAAAACCTTAAGCTCGCTGTAATGGCTGGTAGCAATCGTTACTGCTCCCTGGTGATAAAAATAAAGCAAAAGAGACATGGCCAAAGCAGAGCCTTCTACCGGATCGGTTCCTGCTCCTAATTCATCTAAAAGCACCAAGGATTTATCGTTTACAGCAGAAATAATCGTTGCAATGTTCTCCATATGTCCGGAAAAAGTAGAAAGAGATTGCTCGATACTCTGCTCATCTCCTATATCAGCAAATATTTTCTGGTAAATAGCCAACTTGGTGCCTGGTTTGGCTGGGAGATGTAACCCGGACTGAGCCATAAGAGAAAATAGCCCTACTGTTTTTAAAGTAACTGTTTTCCCACCAGTATTAGGGCCGGTTATAATAAGACTACGAAAATTTTTTCCTATATTTATATCAATAGGGACTACACTTACCGCCGGAATTAGGGGGTGACGTCCGGCAATAATAACAGTTTCACTTTCATTTTCATTAAACTCCGGCTCTATAGCCGCCATTTCCCTGCTCATCCGTCCTCGAGCAAAGATAGCATCTAATTCGCCATAAACCTGGTAGTTGGTTGATAAGATTTCTGCCGCAGTGCCGACCTTTGCGGAAAGAACTGTCAGTATACGTTCTATTTCCTGCTCTGTTTCCTTCTGCAAACTAACTATTAAATTATTCAACTCTACTGTTTTAGCTGGCTCAATAAAAAAAGTAAAGCCACTGGAGGAACGATCATGCACTATCCCCTTGACAAAGGATTTATATTCAGCTTTAACCGGCACCACATAGCGATTGTTTCTAGTCGTTATTATGGGGTCTTGCAAATACTTTTTGATAGCAGCACTACGGATAAAACTTTCCAACGTTTCGCGCAGTTTGTTTTCGACCTGCATCTTTCTTCTCCTGAGACTGGCAATTGCTTGGGAGGCAGTATCTAGAATCTGCTCGCTTTCACCTATACTGAGTTTGATTTCCTTATAAAGAGCATCCAATAAAACCAGCTGAGCAGCCTTTTCTTGTAGGAGAGGCAATTTTTGGGTCGTCCCTGTCAAATAAGGCTTTATTTCCGCCACAGCTTTCAAGAAACGCCCTATTTCCCACAACTGTGCCGCAGACAGCTTACCCCCTCGCTGGGCATAAGCAATAATCGACTCCAAATCTTTTATGGCAGTAAATGGGGGGTCTTTTTCTTCCCAACGAATAGTTGCTTCCGTAGTTTCTTGCTGCAATTTGCTGATCAAGGCATAAGAATCTTGAGGGAAAAGATGCAAAGATAGCTTTTTGCCCAGGGGAGTCATTGCCTGTGCAGCGAGCTTTTCCCTTATTTTATCGAATTCAAGCAAGCGAAAGACTTTAATCCTCTTCACCTCTCTTGTTATGCAGTTAAAAGGTAATTTAATCTATACTTATTAACTTG
>CAZIRG010000078.1:0-7496 GCA_964541505.1 uncultured Syntrophomonadaceae bacterium
CAATGAGTTTAGCAAAAGGTTCCTCTGCTACATCAGCTTCTACAGCAGGAGGTTCTTCAACAGCATTATTAGCATCTTTTGTCTGGCAACTGGCAAAAATCATAGCCACGACTGTTAAAATAAGCAGCATTAAAAGTAAACTTTTTGTTTTTTTCATTTTCTCACTCCTCTTTATTTTTTGTTCCAAAGAATCGGAAAGCTCCTACCTTCTTAGATGAAGGAAGGAGCTTTAAAGTAGAAAAACCAAGTCAAGGGGGACACATCTTCTCTTAAAAAAGGATATGTCCCCCACCATTTAGAAACTGCCTTACCCTTTCATCCGAGGGGGGTCGTTAGCAGTGTTCAGACAGGTTTCCTGGCTTGTGGGTCATTATCTGCCCTTGCCTTCCCAACTGTATTCTGCAGTCAGTGGCTTAATCAGGGGAACTCTCCACTTACAGTGGCGGGACCGCACCGGACTTTAACCGGTTTCCCTTAAATTCTGAACTCCGAGTAACGTACTGTATTTTTTGACATAGTATCATATCTTTAATATTGTGTCAAGATTGTTAGCGAACCAGCGGGACGGTTCTTGAGGCTTTTCGAAAACACCGTTTTTATAGTTTTCACTTATTTTGTTAGAATTCCTAAATAGATAAGCGAGGACAAACTAATCCTTGCCGCACTTGTTAATACTTGTAGGTGGGTATTTTTAGTATAAAAATTTTAGAAAGGGGGAGTATAAATAAGGTAAAGGAAAAAAAGTAAGGGTGGAAATAATATGTTGGCAAATTCTTTTCCCATGCTAGCAGTGGCTGCAGTATCGCTTTTGGCATATTTTGGGTTACTGGAAAGAGTTCTCGAAAGGATGCGTTTAAGTAGGGGCGCAGCTGTTGCTGTTCTCTGGGCTATGTTATTGGCTTCTTTTGTTCCTTCTATAGTTATTTATCATGGTTTACAGGTAAATATTGCTGGAACTTTAATACCCTTTTCCGTAGTAGTCTATCTTCTTTGGACGGCTGATGCTGGGCAAGAAAAGATAAGAGGTTTGGTGACTATTTTAGTTGTAGCAGCGGCTGTTTACTTTGTAGATAAGCTGCTTCCTCTTGAGCCAGGAAGGTTGGGGTTGGATATAGATCCTCTCTATCTTCCTGCTTTGATTGCAGCAGTTTTTGCTTATGTAACAGGACGCTCTCGTCGCTCTTCTTTTATTGGAGCTATAGGAGGGGTTATGCTTTTAGACGTAGTGACTTGGGTAGAAAATACTTTACTTATCCCGGAAACAGTTCCTATTATTATAGGTGGTGCAGGGATGCTGGGAACAGCTGTTTTGGCTGGAATTGCAGCAGTTTTTTTAGCAGAGATAGTAGGAGAGATCAGAGAAAGGATAGAAAGGGGACCTGCTTGAATGCTTAAAAGAATTTTGTTTACAATATCAGTGGCTTTTCTTTTGTCATTTTCCAGTCAGGCAAGAGCGACTTTGGAGGAGGATGAGGGGTTTTTGAGTTTCTTCATGATATTGAAATTTCTTCGGAAGAAATTTTAGCTGGAGAATTTTATAGCATGGTAGATGAAGAGGGGAATATCCTTTTAGAAACAGGTCGGAAAATTTTTGTTGGTGATGAATTTTTAACAGCAAACAACGATTTTTTTAGGGTTTACAAAGTAGAAAATACAAAAGCCTATGCTAAATTTATTAAAAAAGTTGATCTTAACAACTACCGAAGAGAAGAAACTCTCAGGGAAACTTTTTTAACCACTCCAATTTTCCACTCGGGCAACCACAGGGACTATCCCTACTTATCTACCGTTATCTGCCAGCTCGGGCAACCACAAGGGCTAACCCTACCTCTCTTGCACTCGTTCCGCCTAACCGCCACCATGTTTAGAGCAACCTATCAACAATACCTACCAAATATGGCTATCTACTCTGTTTCTGCTGTCCTCTCACCTCCCACCTCGAAACTGATTGCCATCTATCATACACATAATGCTGAATCTTTTGTTCCAACTGATGGTACATACAGCATAGATGGAAAGGGCGGTATACATGAAGTCGGTAAAGCTTTTAAAACGGCACTGGAAGAGAGAGGTATAAACGTGATTCATGACGAAACTTTGCATCTTCCGCATGACCGGGGCGCTTATCGTAGATCACGAGAGACTGCTCAACGATTGCTTTCCAAAGGTCCTGATGTTATTTTTGATGTTCATCGGGATGCTGCACCTATGAATGCATATGCTGTAGAAATTGAAGACGAGTGGGTCACTAAGGTCATGTTTATAGTAGGAAGGCAAAATCAAAATTTCATACTAAGCAAAAACTTTGCTTACGACTTGAAGGGGCACGCCGATTATATTTAGCCTGGTTTAATAAAAGGAGTTTTCTTGGGGCAGGGTAATTATAATCAGGATTTGACACCGCTAAATTTATTGCTGGAAGTTGGAGGGCATAAAAACAGCAGAGAGGCGGCAGAAGAAGGTATCAGGCATTTTGCGGAAGTTGTAGATTTTTATTTTTATGGCTCTCCTGAAACCAAAATTCAGGAAGAAGTTTCACCTGCAGAGAAAGTTGGTCTAATTGGAGGAGGTGCTTGGAAAGTTATTTTGGGAATAATAGGCTTTTTGGGCTTAGGGGGATTTGCTTTCCTTTGGGTTAATGCTGGCAGTAAGGAAGAATTTACAAGGATAATTTTAAACTGGAAAAGCAGGTCTAATGAGTCAGTAATACAAAGTACAAGGTTTATAAAGGAAAAGTTGAGTCGGTTAAAGATGAAATAGAAAAAAGATCTCACCTCTCACCTCTCCCTCTAATTTGGGCACCACTATTGTTGTCAATATAATATTCTTCTTGATGCAAAAGTTCTGAGATAGGGAGGATGCGGTAGCCTTCCTCTAATGTTCTTTTAATTATTTCCGGCAGGGCAGCAGCAGTATGCAAACCATTATTATGGAATAAAATTATGGCCCCGTTATGAAGCTGCTCGGTAACCCTACTGACAATTTCAGCTTGGCTGAGTTCTTTCCAGTCTAGGGAATCTATACTCCATTGAATTGTTTTATAGCCCATTGAATCTAAAGTTCTTATTACTTTGTTGTTGTATTCACCAAAAGGTGCTCTAAAAAGATTTGGTTCTTTTCCAATTAGTGTTTCAATCATCGTGTGTACCGTTTCAACCTCTCTGGCAATTTCTTTTTCCCCCAGATTGTTTAGATGAGGATGACTGTAAGTGTGGTTGCCGACTTCATGCCCTGCAGCGTCTATTTCCTTAATCATGTCAGGATATTTTTCCACCCAGAAACCAGTTAAAAAAAAGCTGCTTTTTAAATCATTTTCATGTAAAATACTTAGAATTAAAGGAGTTTTCTCTGCCCCCCAGCTGGCATCGAAGGAGAAGGCTATTTTTTTTTCGGGAGTTTCCACAAAATAGATTGGTAGCAGTCTTTCTTGGCGATGGATGACCTTTACCGCTCTTTGAGGGACTTCTAATTTTAAACACAGTAAGAAAGTTAAGAGAAAAACGATGCCTAGTAAAAGTATGAGCCGTATTTTTTTATCTTTTAAAGAAATAATTTTAAACATAGAAATCACTCTCCTATAATTCTTTTCTTGCTATAAAAGTATTTTATTTTCTCTTTAAATATGTATAAAAACAGTGAGCAGCAAAAAATTTAATTTTAGGCAAGCTTTACAAAAATATTAGACGTTGATTTACGCTGATTACGTTGATTACTATGATAAAATTGCTATATAAAAAATCAGCGCAAATCATATAAATTATATAAATCAGTGTCCATTAATTTAAGAAGGAGATAGAAGAAATGTTGTCGAATAGAAAATAGAATCAGATTTAGCAGATTAAGTTGATAAGAGGAGGAAATTTTAAACATGTTATGTTGGCAGGAAGAAATTGAATGTATGCCCCGGGAAAAACTGGCACAATTGAAACTGGAAAGACTTAAAGAAACAATAGAAAGAGTTTATACGAAGGTCCCTTTTTACAAAAAAGCCTTCCAAGCAAAAGGCATTGAACCAGGAGACATAAAGTCGCTTGAGGATCTAAAAAATTTACCTTTTACTACCAAAACAGACTTTAGGGACAACTATCCTTTTGGTCTTTTTGCTTCAGATTTATCTGAGATAGTTAGGTTTCATTCCTCTTCTGGAACTACAGGTAAACCTACTGTAGTAGGCTATACTAAAAAAGATATCAGGGTATGGTCTGAATTAATGGCTAGATCACTATATTGTGGTGGTACCCGGTCTGATTCCATCGTCCATAACGCTTATGGCTATGGTTTATTTACGGGGGGATTGGGAGTTCATTACGGTATAGAAAAGATTGGAGCTGCTGTTTTACCTGTTTCGGGAGGGAATACCAAGCGTCAAATTATGTTGATGCAAGATTTTCGTAGTGACATTTTGACCTGTACCCCATCGTATGCTTTGCATTTAGCGGAAGCTATTGCTGAAATGGGGGTGCTAGAGCAGCTTAACCTTAAATACGGTATCTTTGGAGCTGAGCCGTGGTCGGAGAATATGCGTAAAGAACTAGAGGAGAAGTTAAATATTAAAGCCATTGACATTTTTGGTCTTAGCGAAATAATTGGTCCCGGAGTTTCTGTGGAATGTTTGGAGAAGAAAGGTCTGCATGTTTTTGAAGATAATTTTATTGTAGAAATAATTGATCCGGTAACGGAAGAGCCACTGCCCCCGGGGGAAAAAGGGGAGCTGGTTATAACAACTATAAACAAGGAAGCTTTACCTGTATTGCGTTATCGCACCAGAGATATTTCTGTACTGGATATAACTCCATGTGCTTGTGGGCGGACTTTAGCCAGGATGGAGAAAATTGCCGGGCGTACTGATGATATGATTATTATTCGGGGGGTTAATGTTTTCCCCACCCAGATCGAAAGTGTGCTTTTAGAAATTGGTGAAACAGAGCCGCATTATATGCTTTATGTGGAACGAGAAGGAACCCTGGATATTCTAGAAATCTGGGTAGAGGTTTCGGAAAAAATGTTTTCTGATCAGGTGAGAGGAATGGAAAACCTGAGTAAAAAGATAAAAGGGCAGATTGAGTCAGTTCTAGGTATATCTGCCAGAATAAAACTAGTAGAGCCAAAAACTATTCCTCGTAGTGAGGGTAAGGCCAAAAGAGTAGAAGATCGCAGAAATATTTAGGAGGGTTTTGATGCGAGATTTAGCCAGAGAAGAAATTTTTAAGATTAAACCTTATATTCCAGGAAAGCCGGTAGAAGAGGTGGAAAGAGAATTAGATATTACAGATGTTATTAAGCTGGCTTCCAATGAAAATCCGCTGGGACCGTCTCCCCTGGCGATAGAAGCCATTACTGCTTTTGCCTCCAAGGTTAATGTTTATCCGGATGGAAACTGTTTCTATTTAAAAAAAGCTTTAGCTGCTGCTTTAAATTGTACATCAGAAGAAATAGTGCTGGGCAACGGCTCTGATAATCTGTTGATGCTTCTAGGAGCGGCTTTTTTAAACCCGACAGATGAGATAATTATGGGAACCCCATCATTTTCTGAATATGATTTTTCCGCTAAAGTGATGGGAGCTAAAACAGTAAAGGTGCCTTTAAAAAACTTCGCTTATGATTTGGAAGGTATCGCCAATGCCTTGACCGATAAAACTAAAATAGTTTTTATTTGTAATCCTAACAATCCCACAGGAACGATAGTAACTGCTACCGAGGTAGAATCTTTTATACAAAAAGTACCTGCCGGTGTGCTGGTAGTTTTTGATGAAGCTTATTATGAATATGTGGAAACATCTGCTTATCCAGATTCCTTGCAATATGTAAGAGAAAATAAAAATGTTATTGTTCTTAGAACTTTTTCCAAAATTTATGGTTTGGCTGGTTTGAGAATTGGTTACGGCGTGGCTCCCAAAGAAATAATTTCTGCTATCAACAGAGTTAGAGAGCCTTTTAATGTAAACCTTTTGGCACAAAAAGCAGCCCTAGCGGCTTTGTCTGATACAAACTTTTTAGAGAAAAGCAGAGCGGTTAATGCGGCAGGTAAAGAGATGCTTTATGATTTTTTGCGAGCAAGGGGACTGGAATTTGTGCCTACTGAAACTAACTTTATTTTTATTAATATCGGTATTGATTCGCAAGAAGTTTTTCAAAAATTTCTCCGACAGGGAATTATTGTTAGAACTGGCGATATTTTTGGACACCCGGAGTTTATCCGGGTTACTGTGGGCACTTCTCGAGAGAATAAAAGATTTATTACCGCACTGGAAAAGGTTTTAAGCTAGCGTTCATCTTTTTTCTCAAATATTTCTTCCAGAAAATTTTTGTAACTTTTCAGGTGAATTTGAATTTCTCCACGCATAACATTGGCAAAAAGTTGTAGCAAAAGCCCTGCCTCTTCTACCTGCCTAATAATGTCATTGTTTATTATTTGGTCTTTTTCTACCAAGATATTTTCTTCCGAAGTCCGGATTGTTTCCGGATTCTTTTTATCCAAGAGAAATTGGCGCATTTTATCGCTGGAAGTTTGTTCGACTTTTTCCAGGGTAAGTTTCCCTAAGTCTTGCAGTTGCAGAAAAAATTCCTTTATTTCTTTTTCGTTGGAACTAGTTTCAGCAGCATCTCTAGGGGACGACTTGCTTTCTTCGTCGCCTTTTATTTCTGATTTGTTTTTAATGTTATGCCAGTATTCTAACAGTTTTTTGCTACCAGAATCCAGCTTTTCTTTTGGTTTATCCAGCAAATCTAAAAGCTCTCCTGTGCCGGCTGCTATTAACAATTGGGGTAGTTTGCCACTCTCTTTGGCTAGCTCAATACTTTCAAGGGTGACCGTTTCCCCTCCAGCAATGATTAGATCTCCTTCCGGTTTGTAAATATTGTGCTTTACAGTTTTGTTTAGGGCAAACGCAATTGCTCGCATTTCCAAGGAAGATGAAATTTCTTTCCCTTTATCTTTTATTTGTTTAAAAGCAATCGGTTCTTTTTCGTGCAGCTGGTTGGCATAATCACCTGCAACGATCACATAGTCCTGACCGATATTTATAATAGTTGAAGCAGGCAAGAGCATGTTACTCCTCAAAAAATCTGTCTTTTTTTTTCCTGAGAGGTATAAATCTTTTAAATTGCCGCTTTCATCAAACGAAAAATCTTCTACACTACCTACTAGAACCCCCTCTTCAGAGATAACTTTTTTTCTTAGTAAGTTTGCTTGCTCTGGTTTTTTCAGGTCTGGAGTTGTTCCTTCTTCCAGCAGGGAAACAGTATCATTGATAGTAACAGCATCAGATCCGATGTGCTTTAGCTTATTGATAGGAATAAAGCATGTTTTTGACTTTAAAAGAGATTTGCTGGTTACTTCAATACCGATTACTTGTCTTTTGCCAGTATCTACTACTAGGGAGTCAACTTTACCAACAGAGGTACCAGTACTTAAATCAATTACCGACAGAGCGAGAACTTCTGAACTTTTCTTATCAGCCATCTTGATTCCTCCTTAATTTGGTTTTGTTGTAACT
>CAZIRG010000079.1:0-7303 GCA_964541505.1 uncultured Syntrophomonadaceae bacterium
CCCAAAATAAAAGCAAACTTTACTGGCCCCGCCCGGGTACGATCTGGTGTGCCTACCAAAACTTGATCCAAAGCAGGTGGCACCAGGCTAAGTCGCAAAGCATCCAAGCCTGATTCTAAAACACGACTATACAGAGCAAGGGAAATCTTCTCCTCCCCCATGATTTCCACCATTTGATCCATAAGATCTAAAACCTTACTATAAATTTGCAAGTGTTCTTGCGCCCGGGTCACCTCTCCTTTTTTTAGGTCTTCTTCTCGCCATGCTTTTAGCCGAGAAAGCGCTTTTACATCTAGCAGCAGCTCATAAAGAGCAGTTGTTTTCTGTTTTACATCTGAAGCAGCTCGCATCTTTTTTTGAAAAAGTAACAATGGTTGTCTAATAATATCCCGAGTTTCATTTATCTCTTTTAGATAAATTTCTTCTTCATCCTCCGTTCCATTACCTCTCGTTCCTCGCTCCTCGCTCCCCGTCTCTCGTCCAACTTCCAACCTCTCACTTCCAACCTCTAATTTATCCCGATACTCCCATGCTTCTTTCTGCAGCCAGCGTCCACCTTTGATACCAGCAGCAAGGCAATAATTCTCTAGGCGATAAATCCTCTCCCGCCATCTCTCCGCCTCGTATTCCTTTTCCTCACCCCTCGTTCCTCGCTCCTCCCCCCCATTCCTTCGTCCAACTTCCAACCTCCCACCTCCCATCTCCCAATTTCCAACTTCCAACCTCCCACCTCCCACCTCCAAATTTCCCACTTCCCACGGTAGCAAAAAATCTGTCCGTGCACAACGAAAAACAGCATCACTATACCAATTGTAAGTTATTACCTCCAACGCTGAGCGCAAAAACTCTATCAAAGGATGATGCAAACAAGAACGCTTTTGATCTAGAAAAAAAGGTATTTCATAATCAGTAAAAACTGTAGTTAAAATATCCTTATATTCTTCTAAGGCTCCTGTCATTATTAACATATCACGCCAGCGATATCCTTTATCCCTCACCAAAGAAATCAACTCCCGAGACAGAGCTTCCACCTCGCTGCGACGATTAGGAGCAGCGTGGAGTGAGAGGTTTTGGGTTTTGGGGGTTGGGGGTTGGGGGTTGGGGGTTGGGGGTTGGGAGTTGGGGGTTGGGGGTTGAGTTATTGATAGATGAGAAGGCAAGGGGACGTTTTGCTTGACAGATTGGTTGCTGAACAGCGGTTGTTGACTAGCGGTAGTTAAGGGGTGAGAGAAAGGGATAATGGGAGATGAATAGTAATTTTCTTCTAGGTGGTTCAATTCGGGGCTAGAACTAAAACGAGAGAAATTTCCCGGATTTAAAATCTGTACTTCAACAGGCAGATTTAACATTGCCGCTTGCTGTTTGAGCTGCTGACAAACCAAAGCTGCCGGGTGAAATTGGAGGTTAGAAAGTGAGAAGTGGGAAGTGGGAGATAAGAGATGGGATGGGGTAGATAATGCATGATATGGAGTCAAATTTTGGGCCTTGGAAAAATCAACATCTCTGTCCAGAGTAAGAGCAACCGTTACTCTAGAGCAATGTTTGAGCAAAGCTTCTAAAACAGCCATCTCCTGGGGGTTAAAACTTCTAAAACTATCTACCCATACTTCAGCCTCTGATAAATAAGCAACCTGTGGTATTTTATCTGCCAAAAAATTTAAATAATCCTCAGCATCTAAATATTTATCGGAAAGTTCTTCCGTCATTTTCTTAAAAATCAACGTCAAATCACTTATTTTTCTTTGTAAACGAGAATTTTTTCTATCCTCCTTGCTCAGACTCCGTCCAGGTGTTCCATCATTTCCCGTTCCTTCTTCCTCGCTCCTCGTCCCACTTCTCACCCATTCGACTCCCTGCTGTCGCTCAGGGCATGCTTCCCGCTTTCTCGGACTCCCGACTCGGCTATCGCCATCGTCAGGACTCGTTTGACACCTCCCAGGTGTCTCACCACTTCCCACGTTTGATGCCAGTGTTTCAATAGAAACACGTGAACTCTTCATCTCGTTAAAGAGTTCCACTAGGTTTTCTAGCGCTCCTGTCTCTTCACCACTATGTTTAAAAATCTGCAAATCTTGGCGACAACGTGCCAAGACTTTGCGGAGCAACATGGTTTTCCCGGTATCATCAATATAAACCCCTTTGCCTCCTCCTATCTCTTGCCTGACTTTAAAAGCAAGACGAGGAAAGCTTAAAACTTGGGCACGTATAATTCCCTTAATGCCCGGATGAGTCGCCAAAGCATATTCGGATTGAAAAGTAGCCTGCTCTGGCACTATATACAACAGCGAAGGACCTTGTGGGTTTTCACTTAATTTTTGCTGTATTTCTTCCATACAAAGACGTGTTTTTCCAGTACCAGCACGTCCCAAAAGTAGTCTTAAAGACAATAACAGTTGCCCCTTTCTTTAAAGGTAGGGGGACACATCTCCCTTTTATGAAAAAGTTTAATTCATTATCCTGCCTGTGCCGAGCACATAGACAGATAAGCTACGGTTGCCCTGCGGAAGTATTAATCTGAACTTGACGCCACGTTTATTTCGTGTCATAATATAGCATATGTGCTATAAAGGTTGGATTCAATGCAAGAGATTGTTCTTTACCAAAAACCAAACGCAACCTATCTCGTAGCTGATTTTATCGCCGCTCTTAACGAGAAGGCTCAAGCCAAAATCGCCCGGGCACTTGATTTGTTGGAAGAATGCGGTCCTGCTCTTGGAATGCCTCACGTCAGGCCTCTACCAGATACCGGTAGTCTACGAGAACTCCGCATTCCTTTCGGCGGTCAAGCTTACCGGTTGCTCTTCTTTGCCGATGGCAATTCGCTGGTCTTGGTGCACGGGTTTGTCAAGAAAACCCAAAAACTGCTGCGAAAAGAACTGCAAACAGCAATATCTCGGATGAAAGACTATCTGCAAAGGAGGAACCCTAAATGAAATGGCGCAACCTGAAAGCTGAACTGCTGAAAAATCCCAATTTCAAAAGGGAATACAACGCTTTGGAGCCTGAATATCGCCTAATAAAAGCAATTGTTAAAAGGCGTGCGGAAATGAGTATTACCCAAGCTACCCTAGCCGCCCGGATTGGCACGAAACAATCAGTCATCGCTCGCCTAGAAAGCGGTCAAGCAAACCCGTCCATCGCCTTTCTCAAGAAAGTAACGGACGCCCTTGACGCAGACTTGGACATCAGTATTCGTCCACGTTAGTTAATTCCGATCACGTTAGTTAATTCCGATTACGATTAATTCTGGGGACATAATACTTAATTATAACCATTCCTTTCGCTTTTGCTCGGACTCCCGACTCGGCTATCGGGTATCCGCCGTTATGGGTATCCGGGCAAATGCCAGCGGAAAAATAATAACGCCTCCGCAAAAGGATAACGACGGATACCCCCCTACTTTTCACTTTGCTCGGACTCCTGACTTGGCTATCGCCGTCGTCAGCACTCGTTCGTCCTCGTCCTCCTCGGACTCACCATTTTTCACTTTTCATTTCTTTTAGACTTATATCCCCGGACGCCTTACCACCTCTAACTTCTAATTTATCCCTGCTATTTCCTTGGCCACACTGACCTTATCATCCATATCTACAGCCCTGTACAGGGACACTTTCTGGGTCTGAGGTGAACCTGCCCCATGCCATGTGCCAGGACCGTGCAAGCCTGCTGCCCAGTTTTGTAACACCTTGGTTATGCGCATTCTTTCTTCTGCTGGCGCCGCCGCCCGGAGATATTTTTCTAGATAAGGCTTCGTTGCCGGGTTCTTCAATTCCTGCAAGGAAGGCATAGTTACTATCAACCCCCCGGCAATATCTCCAGCATAAGCCATCAACTGCCAGAAACCATCTGCAATATTTATTTTGGAAACATTGCCAAAAATTTCATCGGGCATAAAGACTCCTGACCCCGCTGGTTCTTCTTTCCCTTTCAGAGCTGCGGCCACGGTACAGGCACGAGCTGTCTCCGAAATTCTGATCATATCCGTGAGCATCTCCCTGATGTGAGGAACTTTTTCCGTACCAGCATATTCCGAGGCTAGTTTTGATGCCCCAATGATGATATCAGCAAACCCTACTTTACAAGCCCCACCACAGTTCATGCGGTGAATTTTGGCAAAACCAGCAATAAGCTTACCTGTATATTTTGTCTCTCCCATTAAAAAAACTCTCTCATAGGGAATAAAGACATCCTCAAAAATCATCATACAGGTTTCCCTCTGCCCATAAATAGGATTACCTAACTCCCAGATATCATCAGCTTGGTCTCTTTCCGCCGAAAGTGGGTTATATTGATTGATAAAGGTAATCCCCTTGCTCCGGTTGTCAACAGCAAAGGCAACTGCAAATTTCTCTTCCCCTGGCCTAAGAAAACCTCCCGGGATAACCAGCGTTTCGTGAGAAGCAAATGCCCCACTTTGATGCAGCTTTGCTCCCCTGACGACTATACCATCGCTCTTTTTTTCGCTGATATGAACATACATGTCGGGATCTTCTTCCAGTATTTTTTTCCTTCTATCTCCTTTGGCATCAGTAACAGCACCACTTATAGCCAAGTCCAACTCTTGCGCTTGCCGTACATACTCTATAAATCGCTTGTTGTACTCTGTGCCCTCCTGCTGATCAATTTCCCAGGTAACACTGGCCAGAGCGTTTAAAACATCACAACCTACACAGCGATAATTACATGTCCCGAGTTTCCTGGCAGCCAACAACGCCATCTCAGCCCTTTTCTCCAGGTCCTCTACACTGGCAGAAATATGCAAATTGCGGTTTACCTTTTCCCCGGTCAATGAAGAAACAGCACACATAACCTCTTCATGCTCCGGTTCAAGTGCTAGGTCGTAAATTTTCCCGTTGGACTCCAGCATGGAAAGCGTACAGGGGTTATCAGCAAGTTTTTCCAGACTTTTGCCGTTAATATAAACTTTGTGCCTGCGCTCCTCCATAGAATCCAGATACTCTTCTCTAGTCTTTAAAGTCATTGTCAAACAGCTCCTTTAATGGTAGGGGGACACATCTCCCTTTAAGGGGAGGTATGTCCCCTATATCTATCATCTTTTTTGATTAATTCTACCCAGTAGGCATCTTTGCTGAGTAGCAGATTTCATCTTTTTACTTGATGTTTATGAAGTTATCATCTTACTAAATGTTCCAACACCTTCCCAATCTCCGGTTGCGGTTCGCCTTGAGGCCAAGCCAACACCACCCGTTGCTCTGCTAGCCAGGTCACTTGGTAACCCAAAGCTTCCGCTACGAACCTAGCCGGGAGCATAGTTCGACCACCCTCAATTAATGGAGCTATACCAGTGGTAGTAATCTCTCCATTAATATCAATAATTTTCTCTCCGATTGTCAATTTAACTACCGGAAAGCCGGGCTGAGATAATGTTACTACTGAATCTTTAAAACTGATATTAGCATTACCAACACCCAAAGCATTGGCCAGAAAACGTACCGGAACAAGAGTGCGACCGTCCTTAACAAATGGAGCAGCATCCATCTCTACACCAGGAACTTGATTGTCAACGAAGTACGTAGTAGTATCAATTTGGAAAACCACACTTCCAGTTAATTCTTTTTTACTTGCGATGTTAGAAAGTACGGATGTGTTGTTCCTTTCATCTGCTGTCTTAATCGCAAAGTAGTATACGGCACCATCACTTAGTCCCATAATTTCGAAGGTTTCTCTGCTTCCACCCTCCTGCGGTGATGGCTCACCTACGTATTGTATTGCACTAGCCCAGTTTGCACCTGTTATCGGCGTTGTAGAATATCGAATATCATAGGTTGTCGCAGTGCCAAGATGAAAATTGTCACCAGGTGCAGTCCAACTCAGGGTGATAGAATTTGGAGTTGCTTCAGTGGCTTCCAAATCATCAATCTTGTTTGGCCATGTAGCATCATATGCTTTAGCAAAGTAAATCTGCCCACTACCAGCTCGCACATCTCTCCATACCACATATACCTGTGTATCATCACCTACTGCCAAAGAGGGTTCCCTATGGTCATTGCGATCTTCTGCTGGTGAAACATCAGTTACTTTAACATCTCCATCAAATGATTCACCTCCGTCTGTTGAGCTTGCAAAGTAAATCTCGCCCTGATCACTTCTATCATCTCTCCAGACCACAAAAATCTTACCGCAAGGATGAACGGCAATAGTTGACTGAAAGCCGAAAGTTCTTCCTCCTCCATCAACATCACTAACATCAACAGGTGGACTAAAAGACACACCCTTATTGGTAGATTTTGCAAACTGGATATTACGTGCAGTATGCACATCGTCATACACCACATAAACAGTATCTGTGCCTATTGCAACTATACATGGTTGATGTACGCCCTTACTCTCATTCACTTTTACACTCGCACTGAAAGATAGCCCTTGATCGGTTGAGGTAGCAAGGCGTGCGTTGAAGCGGCCAAAACCTATAGCATCCGCCCACACAATATAAATAGTCTCACCTGTTCCAATAGCAATCGCTGGTTTGCCAATAGGCCGATCATCTACGCTATGTACTCTAACATCTGCACCAAAACCGCCACCTTTGATTGACCTATCTAGGGATACCCCCCTTTCATCCTCATCCCAAACATTCCAAACAATGTATACATTGTTACCATGGCTAGCAATATCAGGTCGTGTGTTCTCTCCAGGTGTACCGTTAACAGTTACTGGTGTGGTAAAGGATATACCATGATCTGTAGACTTTGCATATTTAATATCAATATCAGGAACACCCCCCTGCTGCCATGCTATATGCACATTGTCATCAGCATCAACTGTAATGGAGGGGTCACTACTTTCGAAAGTGTGACTAACCTGAACAGCTGCACCAAATGTATTTCCGCCATCTGTAGATTTAGCGAAATAGATGATGAAACTATCTTCCCAAACTACATAGATATTATTTGCACTATCAACTGCGATATCAGGTGTGATGCCGTCAACACTCACCTGCAAATTCTCTTCGAAAACTTCGTTGCTCATGTTCTGAGCAACAACCGTTCCAGCAAACACAGCCATAACCATAGCAGTCAGCATTACGACAACCACCGTTTTGATTCCAAGCCTACAAACATTTGTTTTTTGTCGAGCAGACATCTCAACACTCTCCTTTTAAAATATTTTCCGTTAAGCTAGAATTGTTTTAGTTTCTTTAGTCATTACTCATGATTTGTTTTCCTCCTTTGCCATTTAATTCAGCAGGCAGCAGGTAAGGGCTTGTTCCTAAATAACCTGTACAATATTACTTGTCTTTTCGTCCATACCCTGCGTTGTGGAAACAGTTACATAACGCTGC
>CAZIRG010000080.1:0-7232 GCA_964541505.1 uncultured Syntrophomonadaceae bacterium
AGTTACATTTTCTGAAGAAATAACAGGTAAAACCATATAAAGATATTCTTCGTTATTTAAAGATTTTATTACACAAGGGGCATCCTTACCATTAAAAGAGATAACTACTTTTTCACTGGAAATAACTTTAAATATTTCCCTTAAAAAAACCACATTTAAAATTATGGTAATTTCTTCTCCTTGGAAAAATTTATGCTTAATTTTCTCACTGTTACTACCAAGACTGGAAACTGTCGTAACCTCAATTCCTTTTTCTGTTATAGCAAGAGACAAAGTATGTGTAGGTGAGGTTTTTAATGCTTCTGCTCTTTCTATAACCTTTTCCATTATTTTTTTATCAATAACAATCTGGGTAGAATAATTAACAGGAATAAATTTCACAATATCAGGATATTTTTCAGCTAATATATTTGTAACAAAAATACTGTTTTTTATCTCAAAAAAAGCTTGACCATCTGTTATCACCATTTTTATATTTTCCTCATCAGATAGTATATTTCCTATCTCTTTCAGTGCTCTAGAGGGTATAATTGCTTCTTGCCTATTAAAATTATTTTTTGGATTTTTACTTATTTTACCTTTCAATATAGCTAGACGGAAACCATCTGCCGCTGTAAAATTTATATTTTCTTCTTCTATTAAAAAATGCACACCATTAAAAACAGCTTTATTTTTATCTCTAGAAACAACAAAAAGAACTTCCCTAATCATTTGCTTAAATAAAAACACAGACAACTCTATTTCTGAATATATTTTAGGTTTTGCAGGAAATAACGGATATTCTTCGGCATTAAATCCCTGAATATTAAACTCTAAATCTCTTCTTCTAATTAGAATACTATAATTATTTTTATCTATCTCTATATTAATATTTTCATCAGAAAAAGATTTAATTATATTAATAATATTTCTGGGAAGAACAATTTTTATATTTTCGTTGCCTTTTCCCTTAATAACAGTGCGAATACTTATTTCTAAATCGGTAGTTTCTAAAACTAAGATGTTCTTTTCAAAACTAAAAAGAATACCCGTTATTATATTTAAAAAACTTCTTTCCGGTATAGCTTTTTCAATAATTATTAACCCCTTTAAAAGATCTGATCTTTTAAAATTAAATTTCATAATTACTCCTCCATCCTTCGTTTCCCTTATCCCCGTTTTATATTCACACCCTTTAACTAATACAATTATATATATTTAGATAGTATCAGTAGTAGAAGGTGTTAGTTTTGTGGATAATCTTTACCGGCATTGATAAACTATTAAAAAAAAGCTGTGTAAAAAAAGTGTATAAAAAAATAATGTTTTGTAGTTATTAAAGTTTTTGAAGAAAAAAAAATTAATAACAAGTTATACACAAAATTATTAAGAGGGGTTTGTTAATAATTTTCTTTTATAGATTTAGTAAGAGATTTTACAGCTTGAGAAATACTACTATTATTTTCTAGATCTTTTTTTATTTTTCTATAAGCATGAAGTACTGTAGTGTGATCTTTTCCCCCAAAAGAATTTCCTATAACAGGTAAAGATTCGTCTGTTAACTCCCGGCAAAGATACATAGCTATTTGACGGGGAAGAGAAATAGCTTTGGTTCTTTTTTTTCCTATTAAATCTTTAATGTCTACATTAAAGTAATCCGAAGTAATATCTTTAATTAGTTTAAGAGTTATATTTCGTTTTTCTTTTTTGTTATCAATTATATCTTTTAATGCTTCTTCGGCATGGGCAACAGAGAAATCTTTATTGGTTATGCTAGATAAAGAAAAATGTGCTATAACTCTAATAAAAGCTCCTTCTAATTCTCGTATATTGGTATTTATATTACTGGCAATATAATAGATAACGTCATCTGGTATTTCGATTTTTTCTAGAATAGCTTTTTTTCTTAGTATTGCTACACGAGTTTCTAAATCAGGAGGCTGGATATCCGTTATTAATCCCCACTCAAAGCGAGAGCGTAATCTTTCTTCTAAAGTAGGTATGTCTTTAGGTGGGCGGTCGCTGGAGATAATTATTTGTTTATTATTCTGATGCAATGAATTAAAGGTATGGAAAAATTCTTCCTGAGTTTGTTCTTTTCCTGCTAAAAATTGTATATCATCGATAAGAAGAACATCGTTTTTTCTATATTTATCACGAAATTTATCAGGGAAAGCAGGGGTTCTATTAGAAACTATTGAATTTATAAAATCATTGGTGAAAGTTTCTGAAGATATATAAAGAACATTAGTGTTAAAGTCATTTTCGGTTATAAAATGACCGATAGCATGCAAAAGATGTGTTTTACCGAGGCCTACACCTCCATAAATAAAAAGAGGGTTATATGCTTTGGCTGGAGATTCTGAGACTGCCATAGAAGCAGCATAAGAAAAACGATTATTATCACCAATAACAAAGCTTTCAAATGTATATTTAGGATTTAAAGAAATTTTTTTAGTTTTTTTTAAAGTATTTTGAGGAACAGAAGTATTGCTTAAAAAATTATTTTTTTTAGAAGAGGTATTTTCCATAAAAGAAGGGATGACCGAAAAATGGACAGAATAATCCTTCTTAGAAGTATTTTTCACAGCTTCTTCAATAATATAAGAAAAACGACTTTCAACCCACCTTTTTGTGAAAATATTAGGAACACCTATGTAAAGAGTGTTTTTTTCAATAGTAAGTGGTTGTGTAGATTTAAATAAATTTTCAAAACTAGGTTTATTGATTTTTTTTTGCACCTCTAGGAGAGAAGATTTCCAAAGTTCTTTTAAGTATAAATTGTTATTCAATTTTTATATAACTGGCTTATTATTCCACGCTTAATGATTAAAGCCAGCAAGTTCACTCCCTTCGTTATAAGTTTTAGATAAGATAAGATTAACGAAAAAAAATAGTAAGCAGATACAGAAAAAATAATTATCCACAAACTTATCCACAAGTTGTGTATAGAAGTAGCAATATTTATCTAATTTAAAACCATTTTAGCAAATTATCCACAGGGTAGCAAGGAAGAGATTACTATCTAAAAGAGGTATGTTTTTGGTTTTTGTTATATTAAGATTGTTTTAAGAATAAATAGTTGTCCCCAAAAATAAAAGGAATAAAAATTGCTATACAATTGCTATACATTGCTATACGCTATACATTAAACAAGTAAAAAGAAAAAAGGTAACTAGTTATAAATATTTTTTACAGATTTTTAAAAGTAACTGAAGAACAGGAATAAAACTCTTTTTAACAATTCGTGCGCTTCTTGACATTAAAAGAGCTGTTAAGTTATAATCGGTGGTAACGTATCGTAGGAATATTAAAATAAAGGTAACTACTTAGTTAAACTGCAGTAAAAAACTATGTTTCCTAGATTTATAACTACTCAGCCTAAGAGATTAAGTTTTTTATAGTACATATGCAACCGTTCACGCTAATGTGTCATGATTCATGCTGCCATGGACGTGGGTAGTTACCTGGATTTTATATTTTTATAGCTGTTCAAATTTTTCGGACAGAGTAATAGATTGAGTAGACTTTTATGCCACTATCGTGGCACCATCAGAAGAATGAAAGTAATATAGTATTAAGTGTTTTCAGGGTAGTTATAGATAAAGAAGGACTTTAAAAAAAATCAGGAGGTGTAAAAACAAATGAAGAGAACCTTTCAGCCAAATAATAGAAAAAGAAAGAAGGAGCATGGCTTTAGAGCTCGTATGGCTACTAAAGGAGGAAGAAACGTTTTAAAGAGAAGAAGACTTAAAGGTAGGAAAATTCTTTCAGCCTAGGAAGGTTTGTTTTTTTTGCGTTTAAAAGGAAAACGACTTAAAAAGAATAGAGAGTTTATGAGAATTTATCAAAAAGGCAAGTCACTAGCAGGTAGGTACAGTGTGCTCTATTTTTTGAAAAATAAAACTACAAATAATAGAATAGGTATATCTGTAAGTAAAAAAGTAGGTAATAGTGTTATCAGGCATAGAATAAAGAGACTTTACAAAGAAGCCTTTAGATTAAATGATCGGAATATTAAAAGAGGGTACGATTTGGTTGTTATTGCTCGCAGTAAAGCAGTAGAGTTAAATTTTAATGGGTGCCAGAAAGATTTTTTGTATTTGGTAAAGAGAGCTAAGCTTTATCAGAAAAACTAGGAGGGGTAATAAGTGATTTTTTTATTAAAAATTTACCGGCGTTATATTTCACCTTTAAAGCCTCCTACTTGCCGATTTTACCCTACCTGCTCTGCCTATGCTCTGGAATCTTTTAGTAAACATGGCAATATTAAGGGGTGTTGGCTGACTTTTAAAAGAGTTTTAAAATGCCACCCTTTTCATCCTGGTGGATTTGACCCTGTAGGGAAAGAATAAAGAATAGGTGAGGAGGAAATAAATGTTTGCAGCATTTCAAGTGATTGTTGACTTTCTACACCAAGTATTGGCTTATTTCTATAATATGACAGGGAATTATGGGTGGGCAATTATTTTATTGACAGTAGCCTTGAAGGTAGTAACCATCCCCTTAACACAAAAACAATTGCAGTCCACACAGAAAATGCAGGCACTGGAGCCGGAAAGAAAAAAACTTCAGGCAAAATACAAGAACGATAAAACTAAACTAAATCAGGCGATGATGGATCTGTGGAAAAAGCATAATGTAAACCCGGCAGCAGGTTGCTTGCCACTTTTAGTGCAGTTCCCAGTTTTGATTGGTATTTTCCGGGTACTGCAACAGCCAGAGATAATGGCTGAAACAATTGAAAATTTCTCACCGTTGTTTTTAGGAATTGATATGACGGCGCTTGTGTCAGAGTTATCTATACCTGTTATGGTATTAGCAGTTGTTTTTTCTGCTGCCAGCACTTTTATGCAACAATGGTTGATGATGAGTGACAAAAGTCAAAAGGCAATGTTGATAGTTATGCCTATTATGATGGGTGTTTTTAGTTATCGTTTTCAGGCGGGATTGGTTTTGTATTGGATACTAAATAACTTGCTTTCTGTTGTGCAACACTTTTTTATGAAAAACCCTCTTCTGAAGGGAGCGTCAGAAAAGAAATAATGACAACAATAACAATTACGGCTAAAAGTGTTGAAGAAGCTGTAAGTAAGGGAATAGAAGAGTTGAAAACTAATAAGGACAATGTAGAAGTCGAAGTTATTAAAGAGCCTTCTGCTGGTTTTTTGGGTTTTTTAGGCAGCAAACAGGCAGAGGTTAAGATTACTATAAAACAGAAACCACTTGATTATATGCAGGATTTTTTAATTTCCCTGCTTGCGAAGATGCATCTTCAGGGAGAGGTGGATGCCTTTGTCAAAGAAGAAAAGACTTTATACCTGGTAATGGAAGGTCCGGATATGGGAATTCTTATCGGTAGGAGAGGACAAACACTTAATTCATTACAATATCTTCTAAATGTGATTTTGCACAGGAAGTTTGATACTGATGCCCGGCTGATTGTTGATGTAGAGGGTTACCGTTCTCGTAGAGAAAAAACTCTGCAGCGTTTGGCAATCAGTTTAGCTAGAAATGTTGTTGCCACGGGTAAAAGCATAGCGTTAGAACCGATGCCTCCCCAGGAAAGAAGAATTATTCATATGGCTTTGCAAGAAAACTCTGCTGTGGTTACTTATAGTGAAGGAGAAGGATCTCTTAGAAAAGTTGTTATTACCATTAAGATAAACAAAAGCCGCAGTTAAAACTGCGGCTTTTGTTTATTAGTGAAATACCGAAGCTAAGAGAATAAAGAGGTAAAGAGGTTGGTAAAGAAAATGGCAGGTGAGAAGAAATATGCATATTGATGATACAATAGCGGCTGTTGCTACACCTTTAGGGGAAGGAGGCATAGGTATAGTGCGTCTTAGTGGTGAAGCAGCTCCAGAGATAGCAGAAATAATTTTTAAACCTCTCAAGGCAGAATTTCCTTTACAGTCGCATCATCTCTATTATGGTTATATAATTGATCCTGTTTCAAGAGAGAAAATTGATGAAGTTCTTGTTTCATTGATGCTAGCTCCTCACACTTATACCCGAGAAGATGTTCTAGAAATAAACTGCCATGGGGGCATAGTTCCTTTAAAAAAAATATTAGATCTAGTGTTAGCTAATGGTGTACGTTTAGCTGAACCAGGTGAATTTACCAAAAGAGCTTTTTTGCATGGACGACTGGATTTGGCACAAGCAGAGGGATTATTGCAAGTCATCAGGGCTAGAACAGAGGAGGGCTTAAAAGCCGCTGTTAACCAGCTTGCAGGTAGTTTTTCTCAAGAGATTAAGGAAATGAGACAACAAATACTGTTTCTGTTAGCCCCCTTAGAAGCTGCTATTGATTTTCCGGAGGAAGATATAGTGGCGATTTCTAAGGAAACAATGAAAACAAAAGTAAAAGAGCTTAGAGATAGAGTACTAACTTTGCTGGAAGAAGCAGAAAAGGGGAAAATATACCGAGAGGGCGTGGAAACAGCTATTATAGGAAGACCCAACGTGGGTAAATCTTCACTTCTTAATGCTCTTTTGCGCGAAGAAAGAGCTATTGTTACGGAAGTGCCCGGTACAACACGTGATCTCTTAGAAGAACACATTAATATCAAAGGAATTCCTTTAAAAATTATTGACTCTGCCGGTATCAGAAAAACCAAAAATCAAGTAGAAATAATTGGAGTTAAAAGAGCGCATTCTCTTGTAAAGAGAGCCGATCTGATTTTGTTTATGCTTGATGCAGCAGAAGATTTGCAAGATGAAGACAGAGAAATAGTTTCTCTTTTGCAAGGGAAAAAAGTTATAGTTCTCTTAAATAAAACCGATTTGACACAGAAACTTACAGCAAAAAAAGTCGAAAAATTAGTGGATAGTGCTAAGATTATCTCTATTTCTCTTATGCAAGGAGAAGGGTTAGACGAACTGGAAGATGCCATTTACGAGCTTATTTTGAGCGGTACTGTAGAAATAGAAAGAGTTTCTTTTTTAGCAAGCACCCGGCAAAAGCAGGCACTCTTAAAAGCAAAAGACTTGCTAGAGCAAGTTTGGCAAAATAATATAAATGATTTTGATATTCTTTCTTTGGATTTGCAGGCAGCTTATGCTGCTTTGGGAGAGATTACGGGAGAGACTGTAGGAGAAGATATTTTAGATACTATCTTTGCCGAGTTTTGTATTGGCAAGTAATAGAAATTAATAGCAAGTTTGGACGTAACTATTTGAGCCTTGCTGCAGCAGCTTGAGAGCAATGCATGAGATAATTTTTAAAACAGCTCAATAGACCTGAGTAG
>CAZIRG010000081.1:0-7167 GCA_964541505.1 uncultured Syntrophomonadaceae bacterium
GGCTTACGAGTCCTGACGACAGCGATAGCCGAGTCGGGAGTCCGAGCAAAAGCGAGAGGAATGGATATAAGAATGAAAGAATTAACAATACTGGGTGGATATGATAAAAATGGTTTACCCGAACCAGTAGCAGCGTTAACTGTTAAAGTTGGTGAAGTATATAGCATAGTAGGGTTTACTGGCTCCGGTAAAAGTCAATTGATAAAAGATGTGGAACAAATGGCCCAAAAAGATACTGTCAGCAAACGTCAAATTTTGATTGATGGCGAGATTCCGATGGCGAATTGGGAGCAAGCGACTGACAGAAAATTAGTAGCCCACCTTTCACAAAATATGAATTTTGTGCTGGATATGAAAGTTGAAGATTTTTTGCATCTGCATGCCGGATGTCGCAAGGTAGAGCAACCAGAAAAAAAGGTAAGGGAAGTAATTGCTTGTACCAATGATTTGGCTGGTGAGCCAGTTAAAGCAAGTGATTTGCTGGTTAATCTAAGTGGGGGGCAGTCCCGGGCACTGATGATTGCTGATGTAACAGTAATTAGCGATTCGCCTGTAATCTTAATTGATGAATTGGAAAATGCGGGTATTGATCGCCGGGCAGCTCTGCAGGTTTTGGCAGAGCATCAAAAGATAGCTTTTATGGTCACACATGATCCGCTACTGGCTTTAATGGGCGCACGGCGCATCATCATGGCCCAAGGAGCAATGCAGCAAATTATTGACTTGAGTGAGCAAGAGATAGAAACCCGGGTAATTTTGGAAGAGATGAATAATCAAATATTTGCAATTCAAGATAAAATACGTAGGGGCGAAAGATTATATACCGCCAAATACGAGAGGAGAAAGTTATGATGGCAATAAAAAACGATAACTTGGAAATATACTGGAGCAATGTGTGCATTTTAAAAAAGATAGAAAAAGACAAGCTATCAAGTTGGGCTAGACAATGGCAGGCAGAAAGAGGATTAGATGTAAATGTGAATTTTTTTGGGTTAGGCGAAGAGTCATACATAAATGAAAGAATAGCTTCAGAGCTACAAAAAGGTGATTTGGCAGCAAATGTAGTGATAAGCACTGACATTAATATATTCCAGAACAAAGATTTACTGCTAGGCCAATTGGACCAATTTCAAACATTAAAGGGTCAACTGCCGTTGCGATCTGAATTGGCTCAAAAAGAAATAGCACATCCCAGTGGTTGTTTCCAGCCTTGCGCAGTGGCCCTGATAATAATGATATATAACAATAAATTGCTTAAAGAAACCGAAAAACCCGCAAGTTGGGCAGCTACATTAGAACCAGCGTGGCAAGGCAAAGTTGTATTTGGAGGGGCAGAACTGCCTGCTGGTCAGGGATTTTTGCGAGGTATGTGGTATTTGTATGGCGATAAAGGGCTAGAACAGTGCGTTAAAAATTACCAGCTAGTCTCTTCGCCAGCGGCGGTACTGCAAGCAGTTTCTAAAGGTGAATTTGTTGCCGGTGTAGTGCCGTTGGCTTTTACTGGTGGACGAGGATTAGAAGATGTAACTGAAATTTGGCCACAAGAAGGGGCGCTTAGCGTACCATCATACGTAGCTATTCACAAAGATGCACCTAGAGGGGCAGTTGGCTTTGTAAAAGAAACATTATTTTCTGACGAGATACAGCAGCTTTACAGCCAAAACGCTTTATTGGTACCGGCGGTTCCCGGAGTATCCCCACCTAGTATAGTAGCGGAAAATGATTTTAAAATGGTTTGCCCGCAGTGGTCTTGGATAGAACAGGCAGATATGGGCAAGTTGGATGAAGCAGTGAAACAGTTTGCAACTTGCAAATGATGAGAGTATTTGCCGAAAGGTTTTATCGCACACAATTGAGTTTTTGGGGTTAACCCATGAAATTAGAGAGAACCATAAATCTAAGGAGGAATTACAAGGTAATGGAAAATAGTAAGTTTATTAAAAACATTTCTCTAGGTACAGTGTTAGAAATGGCTGAATTAGTAACTTATCAGGAAGGACGGGTGGAAAGCAGAACTTTAGTCCAAAAAGACGAGTTCAGTATGACTCTTTTTGCTTTTGATAAAGGGGAGGAAATCGGCACGCATTCTGCGCCGGGAGATGCACTGGTTTATGTTTTGGACGGTAGCGTGGCTATTATTATCGGAGAAGAGGAAGCAGTAACTTTAAAATTCGGGCAAACTATTGTAATGCCAGCGAATATACCACATTCATTGGAAGCAACCGAAAAATTCAAGATGTTGTTAATAGTTGTTAAAAGTTAAGTAATTTTCTTTTTGTTACAAGTGATGGAATTGACCAATATGATGCCGCCTTCTCTAGGGGAGAAGGCGGCATCAGCAAATTCAAGAGGCTTTGAAATTTGTGCAAAAACAAAAAAGGGGGAAGGATTCTCGCTCAATAATGGAGAAGAAAGCTCTTTATAAAGAAATGAATAAAAAAATGGGAGGATTATTATGTTCAGGAAGATATTCGTGCCAGGTGAGTTTTTGATGAATAAGCTATCATATGTTCAAAAATTCCTTTTAATTGCTGTCATCACAGGGGCTTTGGTAATATTTGGAGCCTATTTGTTGGTGAATGAAATCAACGAGGAAATCAAGGTGGCGGAAGACCAGTTGATAGGAGCACAGTATAATAACCAGTTAAAGAGCTTGTTACGAAATACCCAAATTCATCGTGGGTTGTCAAGCTCTTATCTAACTGGTAATGTGGCTGCTGGAGAGCAGTTAGAAAAAATACAAGAAACGAATAATCAAGTGTTAAATATGATTTCCGAGGAGCGTAGCTTATACCAAACAGTAGTTACTGATGAATATTACTGGGGGCGTATATCTAAGCAGTGGCAGGATATCAAACAAGCGTTATATACTTACACACCAGCAGAAAGCTTTGCTGAACATACGATAATGACGTCTGACATCTTGGAGTTGATAGAGGTTGTTGGGGAGAAATCAGGACTAATGCTAGGGGCAGGAGCAGGGCGATACTTCCTTGTTAATGCTCTAGTAGATACTTTGCCGGTTTTAACTGAATATATGGGGCAGATGCGTGCCAAAGGGGCAGCTGCCATTAATCAGGGGAGACTAACCGAAGCAGAAAGGCAGGAACTGCTTATGCTCTGGCATGCTGCACAAACAAGAGTGGACTATTTGCAGCATGAGCTTCAAATAGTCAAGCAGGGAAATAAAGAGCTGGCTGCTCAGCTGAACCCATTTTTGGATGCAGCGGTCACTGCAACAGCCCGATATCTAGAGGTAATAGAAACTTCAATAATAAAAGCAGATACGATAGATTTAAGCACCGAAGAATATTTTGCTACTTCTACTGCTACTATTGATTTATGGTTTGATACTTATGCTTTTATCAGCAATTATGTTAAGGAACATTTTGCGGACAATTTACGACTGCATAAGCAGTATAAGAATATATTGACTGTTTCGGTGGCAGGAGTTCTGACAATATTATTTTATTTCTTTATAGCTTTCTATCTGGTTGTTATGAAAGCAATTAACACTTTGCATACAACTGCAAAGGTTGTAGCCCAAGGTGATTTAACAGTAAGGGTCCAGTTAGATACGAGGGATGAGCTGTCACAAGTAGCTGGCGCTTTTAATGAGATGACAGACTCTTTGGCTGGCTTAATAGCTACTAGTAAAGAAACAGCCAGTGGAGCAAATAAACTTAGTGAAGAGTTGGCTTCTTCGGTGGAAGCTACATCCTCTTCAATTGACCAAGTGGCTGCCAGCGCTAGCGAGTTTGCCGGCACTAGCCAAGAGTTGAGTAACAATGCGCAGGAAATGGCTACCCTTTCAGAAGAAGTTTCTGATAAAGCAAAAGAAGGAGAGCTAGGTAGTCAGAAGGTTACCCGGCAGATGCAGGAAATTAGCAATGCAGTGGAGGGTATGCGTAGTGATGTAGAGACCTTGGGTAAACGTTCTGAGGAGATTGGCAAAATAGTGGGCATGATTACCGATGTAGCAGCACAAACCAACCTTTTAGCCTTAAATGCTGCTATCGAAGCAGCCCGAGCGGGGGAACACGGTCGTGGGTTCTCTGTGGTGGCTGAGGAAGTGCGCAAGTTGGCGGAAGAGACAACTCAGGCAGCAGAAGACATTGCTACTTTAGTTCAGATAACCCAGCAAGAGACAAAAGAGACTGTTGGAAATATGGCTAAAGCTGTTGAAGAGGTTCGTGCTGGTTCGGAAATAGTTGTTGTAAGCAGCAAATCATTCCAAGAGATATCTGGTAGCGTAGAGCAGATAGTAAACAGAATAGAAGGGGTTTCAGCGGCTACGGAAGAAATCAGTGCTGGCAGTCAAGAGGTAGCCGCCTCTGCAGAGGAACAGTCTGCCTCTATGGAAGAGATTAATGCCATGGCAATGGAATTACGTTCATCTATGGAAACTCTTATGCAGGCAGTGCAACAGTTTAAGTCTGAGTAAATAGAGGGAAGGAGTAAAAATGTTAAAAAGTTTTTCTACTAATTTAGGGAATTTCCTTCTATCATTGTCTGATGCCATAGACCTTGCTAGCCCTGAAATTGCTTCGCATCAAATGAGAACGGCCTTTATTGCTTGGCAAATTGCTGAAGCCGCTTCCCTTAGTAAGGAAAGAATTAAAAATCTTTTTATGGCGGCCTTGTTTCATGATATTGGTGCCTTATCTCTAGAGGACAAAGTAAAACTATACAGAGCTGAGGAGAAGTATGTTAATACACATTGTATTCTTGGTGAATCTTTGTTCAATTTAACTCCCTTGTTTTCTGCCGCCAAAAAAATAGTCAGGTATCATCATAAGCCATGGAGTTCATGGGATTCTCCCATAGATACGCCTGATGTTTTTGATGCCCAAGTACTTTATCTGGCTGATTATCTCGAAAGGCAGATAGACAGGAAGCAACCTGTTTTGCAGCAGGTTGACGTTCTTTATGAAAAACTAGCATTTATTTCCGGTTCTCAAGTGCATAACGATATAGTAGCTTTGTTTAGGCAAATCTCAAGACGTGAAGCATTCTGGCTTGATTTATCTTCCGTACGATTATACTCCATGCTTTTACAAGATGGACCTTTCCGTAATACTGAAATCGGTTATGCGAACATTTTTTCTATGGCCTCACTATTTAGACATATGGTTGACTTCAAATCAAGATTTACGGCAACCCACTCAACCGGCGTAGCCGAATGTGCTGTTATGTTAGCACAAATGTTTGGTTTGACGGAGAGTGAAATTTCAAAGATAAAAATTGCTGGCTATTTCCATGATCTTGGCAAGTTGTCTGTTCCTAACTCTATTCTTGAAAAACCTGCCAAATTAACAAAGAACGAGTTTGCAGTAATTAGGCAACACACCTATTTTACTCATTCAGTTTTGCGTACAATTGGAGGATTTGATCAAATTGCTGAATGGGCTGCTTTCCATCATGAGAAACTAGATGCTTCCGGCTATCCTTTTCATCTCGGAGCAGATAGAATAGAGATAGGTGCAAGAATTATGGCTGTAGCAGATATATATACTGCTCTTGCTGAAGACAGGCCCTATCGAAAAGAAATGAAAAGAAAAGAAATTGAAGCAATTTTAATATCTCAAGTTAAGAACAACGCCATTGAAGGAAGAATTGTCAATCTGCTAATAGAGAACTTTGCGGAAATATCAGCTCAGGTAAAAGAAGAACAAGCTATTTCCATAGAAATGTTTGAAATGAAATTTGCAGCAAATAACAGAAAACTGGCTTGACATTTTAAAAGTTTTTCATGTGCGGTTGCCCTGTATAGCTGTTGACACAGTTCTTGGAATGATGCTAGAATTAAGCAATAATTTAAGGAAGATTTTAAGGAGGGTTTTAAGTCTGAAAGAAATGAAAAGTGAAAAATGAAAAGTGAAAAATTAAGTTCAAAAGAACTAAAAAATAATAAATTACTCAAGATCGGTATTTCATTACGTTTTGTGCCTTGAGCGAAGCGAAAGGAATGGTTATAAAGGTGAAATTATCTCCTCGCTTAGCACAGGTAGCGTCTTTTATTCCACCGGGGCAGGTAGTAGCTGATATTGGCACTGACCATGCCTGCTTGCCTCTATACTTAGTGGAAAAAGGGATTTCACCACGGGTTATGGCGATAGAAGCTAAAGAAAAACCTTTTCACCAGGCACAACAGAATTTAGCGGCGCATCCTCTGGGTGATAAAGTAGATTTACGTTTTGGCGATGGATTTAGTTCTCTTCGTGAAGAAGATGGGGTAGAGGTAGCCGTGTTGGCTGGCATGGGTAGCCTGACGATAAGAGAAATTTTAACCGGAAGGCAGCCTGTTTCCCCTTCCATAGAATTATTCATTTTACAATCAATGACTCGTCCGGAAGAACTGCGTGTCTGGCTGGCTGATAATCTTTTTCGCATTGTAGATGAAGCTTTAGTAAAAGATGCCGGACATATCTATGAAGTTTTGGCAGTGAAGCGTGGTGAGGAAGTAAACAGGAAGCATCCTTTTCTGGCACACGGACCGGGGCTGATTCTGAAAAAAGACCCTTTTTTAAGGGAGTACCTAGAAAACAAAATAAGAAAAACAAAGATAGTTTTGAACAGTTTGTCACTGTCAAGAGGAGAAGATAGGAAAGAAATACATGCTGCGTTTAGTCAAAGATTAAAACTCTTAGAAGAGGTGATGGCTCTTGTCTCTGCAGGTGGGTAGGATAATCACTTATATGGAAGAACTGGCTCCTTCTGAATTAGCACTGGATTGGGATAATAGTGGGCTTACTATCGGTTGCCCGGCAGATGAAGTTAGTAATATATTGGTGGCTCTTAACTTTACCCGGGAAGTTTTAGAAGAGGCTTTATCAAGAGAGTCAAATTTAATTCTTACACATCATCCTTTTCTGCTTGAGCCTATACAGAATATCAGAACGGATTTACCTGTTGGAGAACTTCTCCAAAAAACTTTGATTGCTGGCATCAATCTGTATACGGCTCATACCAACCTAGATATAGCTCTTAAAGGAGTAAACCAAGTACTGGCAGAAGCGTTTTCTTTGCAAAATATTGCTGTTTTAAAAGACACCTCTGAGGAAAAACTGGAAAAACTGGTTCTCTTTGTACCCGAAAGTAATCTTGAGGAAGTCAGGGAAGCCATCTCCCTGGCCGGAGCCGGCTGGATAGGAAACTATAGCCACT
>CAZIRG010000082.1:0-3293 GCA_964541505.1 uncultured Syntrophomonadaceae bacterium
CAGCACCATTATTTCTTCCCGCACCTCTTCCATGGATAGCTTACGCCGGGGAAAGGTATTAGCTGCCCGATAGCCACAGTAAGTGCAGTTGTTAATACAGTAGTTGCTCAGATAAAGAGGGGCAAATAACACTACCCGTTCGCCATAAATTTTCTTCTTCACCTTGTTAGCAACACGCAATATCTCCTCTATAAAAGTTTCATCTCTTACTTCCAGCAACACTGCCGTTTCAAAGGGGGTAAGCCCTTTTAACTGTGCTGCTTTTTCCAATATCTCACCCCTTAAAGCAGGAGATGCCTGCCCTGCCCGGGCTAAGATGGCGTTAATATTCTCTTCACTGATAAAATCAGTATTGTAATCAGTCATAATAATTCCGATTCAAAGAGCGAGAATCCTCAACTCTTGAACCAGCTTTTCACCCCTTTCTTTTTAATCAAACAAACTCTAACAAGCTTCTCTACCTATAGATTCAAGCCATTTTTCCATATTCTCACGTGCTTTTTCCATAGTTCCTACTAGGCTGACTTTGCCAGGATAAATCTGGTAACTATCCCGGTAAGACAGCGGAGTAAGATTAAGCATGATTACGTTAGCACCACAAGCGAGAGCTTTCTGCCTACCTTGAGGATCTAAACTTTCTAGGGCAGTAGTCGCTGGCAGATGTGCTCGGGGTAAGAGCAGCCGAGTCAGTGCTAAAACTTGCAAAGTCAGTTCAACGGTTCCCCCTACAGTATTTTTAAGAGGAGTTTCCGGATGGGAAATAAAGGGTCCTATGCCAACCATAGTCGGATTAAGTTCACAAAGCAACATAAGGTCTGTTGCCATTGTCTCCTTGGTTTGTCCCGGAATTCCAACCATATTACCGGAACCAGTCTGAAACCCTAACTGCTGCAACCACTGTGTTTTTTCTATTCTTGTCGCCAGTTGATTACCGGGACGTAAGTATTGATAAAGTTTCTCATCGGTAGTTTCAAATTTTAGCAAATAACGATCTGCCCCGGCTTCTCGCCACAAACGATAATCTGCAAAAGTTCTTTCTCCTACAGATAAGGTTACCGCCATCTCTGTTTCCCTTTTGATAACATAAATTATCTCCGCCAGCATCTCAGCACTGTACCACTCGTCTTCTCCAGACTGTAATACTACAGTACCATAGCCTATTTTTGCTGCCTGTCTAGCAGTATCCAAAATTTCCTTTGCTGTCAAACGATACCGCTTCAACTTTTGGTTGCTACGTCGCAGACCGCAGTAGAAACAATCTTGACTGCAATAATTTGAAAACTCGATAATACCTCGCAAATATACCTGCTGACCCATATGTTTTTCCCGTACTTTATCGGCTAATTGAAATAAATGCTTCTTTACTTCTCCTTCTGCTTGCAAAAGAGCAAGCAACTCGGAACAAGTTGGCTTTTTACTGGCAGCAATTTCCTCAAGGAGGTTTTTTATTTCATAATCACCTCTCGTTTTGTTCATCTCTTACCCCTACTTCTTCCACACGGTTTTACGGTTTACGATTTAAATATAGTAGCGGGGGTGGTTTCAACCCCTGTTAACTGTTAACCATCAACTGTCAACTGCAAATTAATTGCCTAACCTCAGGGAAAGGACTCAATGCCCGAGGCAAAATGCCACAAAAATGAGCAATAGCCACTCCATAGTTAACAATAGGTACTCCTGCTTTCTGTGCCTCCATAATACGAAAAAGCATCTCTCGCCGGTTGCCTATACAGGAGCCGCAATGAACAACCAGCTGGTAGGACTCTAGATCATCTGGGAAACCAGTACCACTAGACCAGTGAAATTCTAAGTCACCACCTACTCGTTCCTGCAGCCAGCGAGGAATCTTAACCGTACCAATGTCATCTTCTACCCGATGATGCGTACAGGTCTCTGAGATTAAAATCTTATCTCCCTGTTTAAGTTGGTCTATAGAGGCTGCCCCTGCCACCAGACTTGCCAAATCACCTTTGTAGCGAGCGAAAAGAATAGAAAAAGAGGTCAATAATATATCGGCAGGGGTATCGATAGCCACTTTACGAAAAGCCTGCGAATCGGTCACCACCAATTTGGGTTTTACCACCAGAGAGTTCAAGGCTTTCTTTAGGTCTCCCTCTTTTGTAGAAATACTCAACGCATCATGATCCAGAATATCACGCAGTGTTTGTACCTGAGGTAATATTATTCTACCTTTAGGTGCTGCCGAATCAATAGGAATTACCATCACGACAACATCTCCAGGATCAATCAAATCACCTATGATTGTAGGGCCAATCCAGTCTTTAGGGGCAGCCCTGATAATTTCTTGTTTTAATTCGGAAATACCGCTACCAGTAGAGGCACTCACAGGTACAAAAATAAAACCAAACTTTTCGCGCCACTGAGCAAGGGTTTCTTCCCTGGAGATTGTTTCTGTCGGGTAAAGGTCTGTTTTACTCAAAACACCTAACATTGGGATTTCTTGTTGACGGATATGATCAACAATTTCCTGCTCAAAAACGCTAACTGTCTGACCTTGCTCCATAACCAGTATTGCCAAGTCGGTTTTGCGTAAAACCTGTAAAGTTTTTTGAACTCGCAGCTCTCCCAATACGCCTACATCGTCAATTCCACCGGTATCAATAATTACCACTGGTCCTATAGGCAATATTTCCATAGATTTGTACACAGGATCAGTAGTAGTGCCTGGAATCTCTGAAACCAAAGCAATATCCTGATTAGTAAGAGCATTAATAAGACTGGATTTGCCTACATTTCTGCGTCCAAAAATAGCAATATGCAACCGCATCCCTCTAGGTGCTTTTTCCATAATATACCTCTCCCCCATTTACACTTTAGTCAAAGATACCTTAACACTTACACCAGGTAATGCTCCTAACTTGCCAGATAAAGCTCCTAACTCATCAGTTGTTCCATCTACCAATAATGCCATCAAAGAAACACCTCTCTCACGGTAAGGTATTCCCATCCGCCCTACAACTACATGCCCATAACTGCTCAGTATCTCGTTCAGCGGAACGCAGACGTCTTCCCTGTTTTCGACCACAATACCTATAACACCAAGGCGCTGCTCCATTTACTTCCACCTCCTTTCCTTAGCCTAACTCATAGCAACAAAAAACCCATCCCTACAAACACAAGGATGGGCAATCACACTTGTTTAATTACAATCGCCCCCTTCTGCTCAGGATAACTCCCTTGCCCACAGGAACATATACGGTTTACAGTAGTTATAAAGTTCCAATTTGCTATACAACAATTAACTAGCAACTAGCAACTAGCAACTAGCAACT
>CAZIRG010000082.1:3393-7143 GCA_964541505.1 uncultured Syntrophomonadaceae bacterium
AACTAGCAACTAGCAACTAGCAACTAGCAACTGACAGAAAGTTTCTATCAATTATCTTTATGTTATTATTTTATATTATACTTACATTAATGTCAATCCTTTTTTCCTATTTTCCTACAATAACTTTACACTATGATATCACGCTATAGTGATAGATCTATTTCTTATGGTGAAACTTCAGTTAATTACACAAATTATAATATGCTGCTGCTACTTGCTCTCCAGCAGCGGCAGCAGCAGCAAAAAAGATCGGATCATCTTGCAGTGTTCTACCCATGGATTGAACTTTAAAGGGCAATCTATGCAACTCAAGCATAGTTGCAGCAGTATTATGCCACTTAATTCTATGTATGTCGGGAAGACCATTTTTCTCCAGTTCTTCTACAAGCATCTTTGTTTCTATTGTTTTTAATAATGGTAAGGCTATGCAGGCTGGTGTTACTGCAATTTTTTTGAGGCTGGTTATACTATGGTGGCTTATTATCTGATGTCTTAATCTAGGGTCAGTAAAACTAAGGCGCAGGCAAGTTATAGCTTTGCCCCCCAAAGCATTAACTTTATTAATGTTTTCTCCCTGTTCTATACCAGTAAAACCAAACTTAGTAGCTGTTCCCACATTACCAGGACCCATAGCAATAATCACCGCATCCGCTCGTAAAATATATTTTGCTCCCAGAAGTGCCGTATAAACATTGACAGCTTCTAAATCTCCGCCAAAGGCATGACCAGCAGAAATTGTGTTGAGAAGCGGTATAATTACAAAACCTATTTCCATAAACTACCTGTAAATTTTTTTTCAGTAGCACTTTGAGTACATCAACAAACTGCTTTCCTCGGTGTAAAAAACCCGACAAATCTTTGCCGGTTTTTCTATGTTGCATATTTACCGGAATTTCCTTTATTTGGCCGCCATTTCTCAAACAATCAACAGTCATTCCGACTTCAACACCAAATCCGTCCTCCAACCCTACTAGATATTTTCTTTTTATAACCCTTTGCCCTGAAAGAGGTGAAACCAAACGGTGACCGGTTAAATTATATATCCCCCATCTGGCTAGCTCTAGCACTAAGCCAAAACCACTCTTCCTTCCTTCAGTTTCGGACCACCTAGCAACCGCTAGGTCTGCTCTGTTCTCCAACACTGCTGTAATCACCTTTCTAACTTCTTCTGCTGTTTCACCTAGGTCTGCATCAACAAAAGCAATAATATCTTCCCGAGCATGTTTAAGACCCTCCAGCATTGCTTTTCCCTTACCCATATTAACAGGCAAGGAAATTGTTTTGGCAGCCATTACCCCTACCAACGAAGCGGTATCATCTTTTGAACCGTCGTCCACAACTATAATTTCAGATATTTCAGGAATCAAGCTAAGACCTTGCAAAGTCCTAACTATATTTTCTGCTTCATTATAGGCAGGTATGATTACAGAAACTTTTTTCATAACTTCAACTCTCAATTCTCAACTCATTGCCTGAGTAGAGCTAACAAGGCTATTTTGCCCGGTGTTGTATCTATATAATCAATTCTTGCTACCTCTAGATCTGGTAGCTCTTGCAAAAAAACTCCTCGTCGGAAAAAATCTTCCAATACAATTATTTTTACTCCCACCATCTCCTGCAAATAGTTAGCTATTAAATCTGCTTCGGCATTATTCAGAAAAGATTGCCCTCCCACTAATAAAACCACCTGCGGATTTACAGGGGAGCTGTATTCGCCCTGCACAAAAAGTTTTTCCGGCATATCCAAAAAAGGTGCTGCCCAACTCTCGTTTAACAATATTTTACCCAAGGAAAACATTTCTCTAACCATCTCAGTATTTACAAGGTTTTTGTTTTCTTCTACCGTCAGCACATAAATATGTGGATTGATTTTCAGCCCTTCCTTTTTTAAAAAAACACTGACTTCTTCTCCTCTGACTTGATCAAAAGAAAAAATACCGATTTCTTTCCCAGCAAAAGTATGTCGGGGAGGGGGGAATATTTCTCGAACTGTTTTTTCCCATATATCTAAAACTGCATCCTGCTTTTCATTATCTGCAAGCAACCTTTCGTTTTCTTCAACTATAGCAAAATATCTTCTTTCCAACTGTTCAATTATGTTTTTCTGCTGTTCGAGAATAATGTTTTCTGTTAGCGAAGTGCCTACCATAATACCAATCCCCAATGATAAAAAAAACTGCCATCAAAGTGACAATATATTCTTTCCCGCTCAACAAAAATTCTCTACCCCCTAAAACTGTCCCCTAAAACTGTAATCTCAAACGCAAGATTAGCAACCGGACCAGATGCTGTACTAAGGGAGAAAATGATATTATGATAGCAACCGGTAAAACAGCAGCTGTAAGCAGCAAAAAAATAGATCTTCCTTTATGTTTTCCAGAATACAACCTGCTTACACCTCTCGCATCAATTAGATGCGAACCCACTTTCAATCTTACCAGAAAAGTGCTGGCCATCCCTGCCCTCCCTTTCTCTAAAAAGTCAATCATATTGGAGTGAGTACCCAGAGCTACAATTAGTTCAGCTCCTTTTTCATAAGCCAGTAAAAGTGCGATGTCTTCACTGGTTCCGGGAGAGGGAAAGATTTTATAATCCAGATCTAGGCTTTGGCATTTCTTTTCTCCCGGCGCCTTACCATCAGGATAAGCATGTAGTATGATTTCTTTTCCTCTCAGTAAAGACAGATCGCTTACACTATCCATATCTCCAATAATAATATCAGCGTTGAAGCCAAATTCCAGCAGAGCATCAGCACCACCATCTACGCCAACAAGAACAGGTCTTCTCTCTTCAATATAGTCAATGATTGTTTTTAGATCTTCTCTGTAATTGCGTCCCCTGACAACCACTAACACCTCTTATTTTTAATGCATCTCTTTTTTCCGGTATGTCATCCTGAGTCTATCAGCAACCAAAGCAATAAATTCAGAGTTTGTCGGTTTACCACGTTCAATACTAATCGTATAGCCAAAAAAATTCTTTATAATTTCGATATTGTTACGTGACCAAGCCACTTCAATAGCATGACGGATAGCTCGTTCTACCCTACTTGGTGTTGTATCGTATCGTTCTGCCACCTTAGGATATAAAGCCTTGGTAATCATCCCCAGTAATTCTACTTCCTCCACAACCATAAGAATAGCTTCTCGCAAATACATATAGCCTTTGATGTGAGCAGGAATACCAATTTCATGAATTATTTCAGTAACTTCCTGTTGCAAGTCTCTACTTTCCTCCCGGTATTGCCTATTTAGCTCCTCATCTACCGGAAAGTCGACTTGTGCCAGTTGCCTGATTCTTTCAGCTAAAATCTCCATATCAAAAGGTTTTAAAATATAATACGACGCTCCCAGTTCAACAGCTTTCTGTGTTATCTTCTCATGTCCAAAAGCAGTTAGCATGATCACCTTAGGATTATTTTCTAGCTGCAAAGTATCCAGCTGCTCTAAAACTCCCAGCCCATCCAAGTGTGGCATGATAATATCCAGCAAAAGAACATCCGGATTTGTCTCTTTGAGCAAGTTTAATGTTTCTCTCCCATCATACGAGTTTCCGACAATTTCTATGCCGGATTGTTGAGACAGGTAATCTGTCAAAAGACCACTAAAATCTCTATTATCATCCGCTATCAAAACCCTCAGCATACAAAAGCCCCCTTTTCAAATTTTAATAGTAACTACTTAGCTAAGCTGCTACAGCAGCTTGAGAGCAACGCATGAGATAATTTTAAAAACAGCTCAATAGACCTGA
>CAZIRG010000083.1:0-7128 GCA_964541505.1 uncultured Syntrophomonadaceae bacterium
CTGCCTGCAAAAAAGAAAATTCCTATGCAATTAAATTAGTGCCTTCGGCAACTCCATCAATCCGCAATTTGCTTTTAAAAAAGAAAATTCCTATAGAATCAAGTTAATCGACGCTGATTAGTGACGCTGATTTAGTATGATTTTATCATATTTTAATCATACTAATCAGCGCAAATCAGCGTCTAATGTTTTTTTAAAAAGAAAATCCCTATAGAATTAAAATAAAAAATGTTGCTTCCCTCCTTTAAAAAAATCTCTTTTCGGGTTATTATAGGTATTAAGAGAGGGGACATACCTCCCCTTAAAGGGAGATATGTCCCCTTACCATTAAAGGAGGGTTTTTATTTATGCCGGCTAATTTAACTCCTCAGTATTATTCAGCAGAAGATCGATATAAAGCAGCCTCTACCCCAGAAGAAAAAATGGCAGCTTTAAGAGAGATGCTCTCTACCATACCTAAACACAAAGGTACCGAAAAACTGCAGGCTGATATAAAAAAACGTATGGCCATCACTAAAAAAGACGGTCAGAAAAAAAAATCAAAAAGTACTTTTAACCCCTTTCACGTAGAAAAACAAGGAGCGGGACAGATAGTGCTGGTAGGTTTTCCAAATGTGGGGAAATCCAGCCTAGTAACTGCCCTTACTAGAGCCAAAGTAAAAGTTGCCGACTACCCTTATACCACCACTCTACCTGTCTCCGGTATGGTGCATTATGAAGATACATTAATACAGCTAGTGGATACACCCCCCATAAGCCCTGAGCTTATCCCTCCCGGCATTATCGGAACGTACCGGGCGGCCGATGCCCTAGTTATCGTCATAGATGCTCAGACCGGGGAATGCTTAGACCAACTAGAGGGCTGCCTTGATCTTTTGACAGAAAGAAATATTATCACACCACCCGGAGAAGAAAAAAAACTAGGCACTCTTCCCTACCTGATTTTAGCCAATAAAAGCGAGCTACCTGGCAGTAAAGATAACCTAGAAGTTATTCATGACCTTAAACCTGAGATTGAAATCGTGCCTATCTCTTCCCTGGAAAGTAATCCAGAAAATCAAAAAAAAATAAGCAAACTATTTTTTGAAATATTGGATGTTATCCGTATCTACAGTAAAGCCCCCGGCAAGCCTCCCAACATGGAAAAACCTTTCACCCTAAAAAGAGGCAGCACTATTCTTGATTTTGCATATGCTATACACCGTGACTTTCCAAATAAATTAAGAAATGCTTTCGTTTGGGGTTCTTCCCGTTTCGCCGGCCAACCTGTACCAAAAGATTATGTTCTGCAAGATAAGGATATTGTAGAACTGCAAATTTAAATTCTAAATATCAATTACTTTAGCCTCTGGTATTATTTTAGACAAAACAGCAGCACTTTCAGGATGACAAGTAAAATAAAAAACTTGATTTGTTTTCACCAATTCTTTAACAGCCTCACCTGCTGCCTGAAATCTTTCTGGGTCAAAATTCACAAAAATATCATCAAAAACTACTGGCAAAGATTCTGACCTCTGGCTGAACTCACGAATAAAGCCAAATCTCAAAGCAAGATAAAGCTGTTCTGCCGTTCCTCTGCTCAAATCTTCTATGCCTTTGCACCGCCCATCTCTATCCTCAACATAAACTTTTGTTTCACCAAGCGGGGCAAAAATACGGCTATACCTACCAAGAGTCATTCTAGAAAAGAAAAATTGTGCTTCTTTGATAACGCCAGGCTGCCTCTCTTGTTCATATTTCTCAATAGATTTTTCAATAATAGTTTTTGCCAACACTAAAACTGACCATTCCTCTGCTTTTTTTTGCAAATTCTCTATGGCTACAGCTCTTTCCAAGCGCAAAGCAGATGCTCTACTTTCCTGTTCTAACTGAGCGATTTTTTCAACCAACCGACCTCGCTCTTCATTCAATTCAGAGAGACTTTTATTTTTTTCTTCCCAATACTCATTTAACTGCTTTTCCCTCTCTTCCAGTTCCTGCAAACTTTTTTCTTTCAAATCAGCAACAAATTTTTCATATAACTTACCGCTACCGCTAATCTTCTTAATAGCTTGCTCTCGCTGAGAAATTTTAAGCAGCAATTCATTGCGATAGTGATAGTTTCGAGCATTTTTTTCAAACTCTTCTCTTGAAGCAGCCGCTCCTCGCAATAAAAGAGCAGCTATTTCTTTTCTCTGTTCTTGCAGTTCTTTCTCCATATTTCGCCAATCAATTTGCAAATCTTCTTCTTTTAACTTCAACTCATCTAAAATTCTTTTATTTTCTTCAGCTTGTTTAAACTTTGCTGCTAATTTCTCTAGCTCAACAACTACTTCCATTCCTGCTATTTCTTTTCTTGTTGTTTCTTTATCACAAGCTGCCAAAAGAGTCATAACTTCAGTTTTATATTTCTCAATAGCTTTCGTTAAAATACTGTTTTTTTCTCTTATCTCCTGAATAACCTTTTGTTTTTCTCTCCCCGACCTAACTACAGCAAAAACATCATTCACGCCATCAGGCGATAACCCTATTGGCAAACCTCTACTCACCAACCAATTCTGCCAATCTTTTGTTGCTTTCACAAGCTCTTTTCGCAAGGTTACCAAGTTATTTTCAGCTAGTTCTTTTTCCCTAACAAGACTTTCTTTTCTTTTCTCCTTAACTCTACACTGTTTAACCAACTCTTCCCACTTTAAAAAAACAGCCTCCTTTGCCTGTAATTCTTGTTCCTTTTTTTCTAACGCCGCAAAATCAGGCACATCTTCAAAAAATAATAAATCTCGCGCAGCTAAACGTATTTTATCTTTAAGTTTTTGCAATTCCAAATGCAAAGTTTCTTTTTGCTTAAGTATTTCTACCGGCTGGTCAACTAAATTTTTCAAAGCTTTGTCTTCAACTGACTTAATAAACGTTATTTGCTTTTTTCTACCTAAAATAACATAAAGAATAATCCCTACAAGTAAAATAAAAAAGATAGCTGCACTTGTTTCCAAATTGTTTTCTAAAACAGCCAGCAAAAAAGAAATAATAACAACTGAAAAAAAGCAAAAAATCGCCCACCTTGGTGCCCCAACAACAGGTTTAGGGCGAAATGCCTCAATAACGGTCAATAATCCCTCTTGCTTTTCCAGACTTTTTAACATCATTTCTTTTTTTGTTAATTCCCAACAATTTGTTCTCAAATCCTGCAGTTTTTCTTTTTGCTCTTTTATCTTTTTTGCCTTTTCGCCAGTTTCACACTGCTGTGCTAACTCTCTCTCTTGAATCTCCAAATCATCTAACTCTTTATCAAGCTCATTAATACCCCTAATAATTCTTTGCAGCTCATTTTCGGAACGTTGAATTTCGTCCTTTACCTTTTCCAATAATGCCTGGTATTTCTCGCGGACTTCTTCTCTGGCTGGTATAGAAACATCAAAGGCAAGTAATTTTTCCTCTGTCCACTCCGGACCTATTTCCTGCAAAAGAACTTCTAAATCTTCTTTCTCCTTAATCAGTTTCTCCTCTAGCTGCTGCAATTCTTTAATATTATTTAGATACTCATTTTGACCTTTTTGCAAAGCCAAAATTTTATCTCCCCTGGCAAGCAGTTTTTCATTTATTTCTATTGCTGCCTGTCTATTTTTATTCTTCTCTCTTGCCACTTTATTATCGGTAATAGCTGCTTTTAATTCTTCTTCTTTTTCAGAATATCTTTGCAAAATTTCTAAACCTTTAGCGGGAAAAGAGGTAATTTGTGGTATTTCTTGTAACTGCTTTCGAGCCTCCTCTATTTCTAACCAATCTTCCCGTAATTTAAGCAAGTTCTCGGTATATTTAAGAGCATTAGTTATTTCTTTTAACTCTTGAGTGATAGTTTCAACCGCCGCGGTTTTTTCCGCCAGCTCCCGCTGATAAACATCAAAATCCCAACTAGCTCTGTTTATCTCGGTCAACTCAGCATCTTTTTCTCTAATAAGAGAAAATAACCTATTAATCTCTGGAATACTTCCTCGTGGTTTAAAAAGCTGCTCTATCTCTCCCGCCAATTCTTTTTTCACTTCTAAGGGAGAATTAACCCCCATCCCAACTCCAGCACTATAAATTCTGCCTTTAATCCCCTCGCTGTTAAGAGTCTCAAAATCCTGCAATTCGCTTAGACCAAAAGCATAAATATTCTCAAAAACATCTTTACTAACCTGCCCAAGAAGCTGCTTTAACTCTCTCTCACCACCTAATGAGCCGTCAGGTAGGATAAGATGTACCTCTTTGTTTTTTTTCTCAACATATCTTTCCAACGTATATTTAAGCTTAGCATCAGACAAAAAAACTAACCTACCTCCATGGTTACCTCCTGCTAGGGGCGTATAAGGGTTTAAACGACTGCGCCTATCAGGAAAACCGAATAAAAGTCGCTTTTTAAACGCTAGTAAAGTCGATTTACCAGCTTCATTAAGTCCAATAAATATGTTTAACCCAGGGGATAACTCTTTCAGCTGATAGTCATGAAACACACCAAAACCATCGATATAAATTTCGACTAACTTCATAACCCATCCCTTCCTATAAGTTTATCTAAACAGAGTATTTCTGCTTTTTTTATTAAGTCATTCATACTATCTGCATCAGGAAGAGTAAGAAATTTTCTGCTAGTCGGTGAAGCATTAAATAACGGGTCTAGAGCTTGCCAGTAATCTTTTTTATCTGTATCAGTCCATATTTCCTCTATCAACCTAACCAAATCACCTATAAAATCTTCACGCTGCAACAACACTTCCCGGTCAACATCAAGCTTACTTTCATCTCTGATGCTTTCAATCCAGACAAATTCTTTTTCTCCTTCTTCCAGCTCACGCATATTTTGGAGAATATCATTTAAAATATTCTGCCGCGATATAGTTAAATGCAGATCGCCTCGCCCTGTAAGGAAAATTCTACCTATAGCAGGACGACCTCCTGCTTCCTGTCGCACTTCTTGCACACACTTATCTAGTGCTGTCAGCAAGTCTTGCTCTATATGCATATCATCAATCGCTATTTCTTTCTCAAACCATCTGACAGCAGCAATATCTATAAATTCAGCAGAAGGTGTACCATTTTCATCAACATTAACCAAAAAGCAACCCCTGCCACCTATCTCGCCCGGGTGAAGTCCTTGGGGATTGCCAGGATAAATTACCAGCGGTTCAGCTGCATTTATAATTGCTTTCTTGTGTACATGACCAAGCGCCCAGTAATCAAGATTTCTGCTGCGCAAATCCTGCAAACTACAGGGGGCATAAGGCGCATGTCCTGTTTTCGCACCAATATTGCAATGCAACAGACCAATTGCGAAAAGATCTTTCTCCCTCTGTGTCAAGACCGGAAATTTTTTAACCAGATTTGTTTTTGTTTCTCGCTGCTGGTAGCTGATACCGTAGATACGAGCAATATCATGTCCTTTCTTTTCTACCGGAACAGCTGCTACCTCTTTTCCGGCAAAAATATAAACATTCTTCGGCCACTCTAAACTGGCCGCCCAACCATCTAAAGGATCATGATTACCATGCACAATATAGGTCTTTATATCAGCTTCCGATAATCTTTGAAGACCGTCCCGAAAACGAAGCTGTGCTCGCAAGCTTCTATCTACCCCATCATAAACATCTCCAGCAATCAATAAAAAATCAACCTCTTTCTCCAGACAAAGATCAATTATTTTACTAAATGTTCTAAAAGTTGCCTCTGCTAGTTCTGAACTTATAGACCTGTTCATCTCAGAAACACCTTTAAAAGGGCTATCCAGATGCAGGTCTGCTGTATGTATGAAACTGAAAGATGTCATTGACCAACGCTCCTTACGGCAGTTAACGGTTATCAGTTAACAGGAGTCCCCCTTCCCGGACTCCTGACTTGGCTGTTGCCGTCGTCAGGACTCGTTCAGTCACCCCACCAGGGGAGGGGAAAGCTCCCTCCACACTCTGTGAAGAGGGCTAGGGTGAAGTTTGAAAGAGATCTCGTAGATTATCAATAAAGAAAACTCAACTGTAAACTGTAAACTGGTAACTGTAAACTGCAAGCGGTATTGCATTCGCTAATTTCTGTTATTATGTTTACCGACAAATGTTAGTTTTCTGCTCGCACCAATATAAGTATACAATTCGCTTTCTTTACTGTCAAAAGCTTTTTAGGTTTATTCGTTGAAAAAAATCCAGCATGCGATATAATATAAACAATAATCCAGTATAAGTAGAGGGGGAAGTAGATGATAAAACGAGGCTTGACGATAGCTGGTTCTGACTCCGGTGGTGGGGCTGGGATACAAGCAGACTTAAAAACTTTCGTAGATATAGGAATCTATGGTATGAGTGTGATCACAGCAGTTACTGCTCAAAACACTTTAGGGGTTCAAGGCATACACCAACTACCAGCAGATTTCGTGGCTATGCAAATCGATTCTGTAATGTCAGATTTGGGAGCTGATGGTATAAAGGTCGGCATGCTTGGTAGTGCAGAAGTAGTTGCGACCGTAGCGGAGCGGCTGGAATTTTACAATCTTGAAATTGTTGTGATTGATCCGGTTATTGTGGCGACCAGTGGTGATTTGCTACTGGAAAAAGAAGCTGTAGAAACCATTAAAAATAAGTTAATCCCACAGACTGCTATTATTACCCCTAACCGGCACGAGGCAGAAGTATTGGTCGGCAGAGAGATTAAGGATAAAGCTGATTTGCACTATGCCGCCCGCTCCTTGTATGACATGGGAGCAAAAGGGGTACTGATAAAAGGAGGGCATCTGGACTTTTCTCGAAAGGAAACAAGAGGTCAAGGGTGTAGCCCTTACCCCTCTCAAGACCTTGATGGAAAAGTCGTAGATGTCTTTTATGATGGTCAAAAATATTATGAATTCAGCAAAGAAAAAATAGAAACTAAGAATACGCATGGTACTGGCTGCACTCTTTCCTCTGCCCTCATGGCCTATCTCTGTACAGGTATGGCTACTTTGACAGCTCTAGCCGCCGCCAAAGAATATGTTTATAAAAAAATAAAATTCGCAAAAAAAAATAGTCTCGGCAAAGGGGCAGGCCCTATTTGCCTGCCCCGGAAATGAGTCGATAAAGAAGGTATCTTCACCTGCTGTCTCTGTAAATTATGTTGACTTTTTCTGTCGCTTAAGTTATACTACAAATA
>CAZIRG010000084.1:0-2101 GCA_964541505.1 uncultured Syntrophomonadaceae bacterium
CCAATTTTAACCCTAAATCTACTGCTTTTCATATTATCATATATTTTGATAATAGTCAAAAATATTTAGCCTTTTCTTCCAACAAATTAGGCACTATCTGCTTTACAGCCAATTTTACAGTGTCGTCGAACCCCTAGGGTTTTTACGCTACTGGAAGTGGACGACAGGCTGCTGTGATATTTTTTTAGCTAGTTTTTCTACCACATATTGCAGGGCTGTTGTCCCACCGGTAATATTAATGGTCACTTTATCAGTATTCGCTATCACATCAATTAGTTCTTGATTTTTAACAAAAATGTCCTTAACCGCTTCAAACCCATAATGTAGAGAGCTGCAAATTGCAGCCTGCTAATCAACCATTCCCCACATAACTAGCAGAGCCACTGGTAAATTAGCACGTTTTATATACCAGTCAACCAGATTCAATTGCCTCTCTAATTCTTCCCTGCTTAACCTGACTCCTGTTTTATTTTTAATTCCACATATTTCCCACTGACCTATTTCCTTTTTTGAATCTTCCAGCACTAGATGTGCTACTGGTAATTTCTGAAAACTTCTGCTATCAATCTTTGTGAATAATTTCACTATTTCGTTTGCTTTCAAACCTACCTAGTTATAAAGTGTTTTTGCCGCATAATCTCTCCCTGTAGGTTTAAATATTAGCTGCCTGCCAAATAGCAATGATTATAATTTATTTACTATACCCATAACCCACCGCTGTTTTAGCACCGATCCCCTGTTTTTGAAAAGCCTCTTGTACATATTTTATTGCTATATCCAGCGGTTTCTTCCCTGTAAACACATTCTCGAGTTTTTGTTTATTGTTATCTTTGAACGTTTGTTTAATTTCGATGTTATTTTCCTTTTTTACAGCCAAGTATACATTAAATTTAGTATCTTTTACTGTTAAAAAATTAATAGGTTTTGGATCATGATAATCTGCTGGCATTATTTTGTTTTTATCATCAGAATAGTAATTCCCGTAATGTGGATTCATAATATCTACATCTAAATAAGGCTTAGTTTTAGGAAAAGCATCAAAAAATATTACTCTCCCTTGTTGTTCTTGTTTTCCAAAAACAGCAACAAACCCCTCGTCTTTTAAAGCCTTTTCTTCCTCTCCCTCAAATATAGCCATTATTACATAATTTCTAGCCATACCTTTAATTGCACTCCCTGGCAAAAACGGGAACCCATAAATATGATGCAAGATGATAGATGTTTCATATACAGACTCATGTCCTAAACCTACTATTAAGCGCCAGTCAGTTTTAAATTCAAATGATTTTACTTCTAACCCAATATCGTCAAATAATGCTTTTTGCCTTTGGGATATTTTTTCAAATTTGATTTTAGTAAAGTTCGGTTTTACATCTAATATTTCTTTTTGTTTATTCGTTTTATAAAAAAGAAATTTCTCTGATTTTGCTCTTCTATCAAAATAAGCTATTTTATTTAGGTGCAAAGCATAATTATCTACTTCGTTTAGGTTAAAATTAATAGCTTCTCTAGTATCTTTAGGTAGTTTATAGTTTACCGAATTAAGAATTGACTCCTTATTGATAATTGTTAGTTCCCTCGCCTCTTCCTTCCCATTTCTTCCCTTACCAACTACAAACGTTACTTCCTGACCACAAATGATTTTATCCTTGTCTTTCTGCTCAACATTAGAGATATGAAAAAAAATATCTCGCTCATCTCCATAGTCTATAAAACCATACCCCTTACCTGAAAAATGCTTTTTAATCTTTCCTTTTTTCTTCACTTATCATCACCTTCAATCATCCCCTCAGCAAGCCGACGCAACCAACCAGTAAAAGCTAGCACTTCTTTGGTGATAGCTCGGTATTCACTAGAATTCATATTAACCACACACTCCAACAAGTCTTTCTCTCTGGCAAAATCTATCAAACCTTTTTCGTCTAACTTAAGCCATTCAGATAAATGCTCATAAAGCAATTTATAAGCATAACCTTTTTTGCTTTTATCCAAACTACTTTTAGCTTTAACAAAAGCTAACATAGCACCTAATCCATTAGTTTTTATCATCATCGGTATTTTTTTGGTATAGGCTTTGTACTCTTTCTTTTGCCCGCCTTCA
>CAZIRG010000084.1:2201-5504 GCA_964541505.1 uncultured Syntrophomonadaceae bacterium
TATTTACACCTTTCACACAAATATAGGCAAATGCCGCCCGACCTTGTTCTATCCCTTTGGCTATCGCTATTGTTTTTGAACTCATTTTCACACCTCCACTTTTTTACTTCTACCGCATGTGTTCTGCACTTTTATGCGCATAAACCCTTTACCTATACTGGCGTTACCTCCCAGTTGAAAAAGTGATTTTTTACTTATATTTTCGGTAAAATATTTCATTATGTTTTCTGCTTCTTGTGCCTCTTTCTCACCTTTACTCATATTGCCCTTAGTGTTATCTGCTGCAAATATGGATTTGTCTTGATTAAATACTGGACTAGTTAATACCAGCGAATACATTACACTTTCTACTGGCAGATATTCTTCAGTGAACAACGCCCCACTCTGAACAATACCGGTTTTATTGTCTATCTTTATTCTGGTAATTACCTCGGTAGACATGTTTACAAAGTCCCGGAAATCATCGTCAGCCAGTACTATTACATCTTGTTTCATTTTATCCCTCCAATAACTGTATGAATCCTCTGAAGGCAGCACATTGACTGACAGCCACTTAGCCAAATCGGTACAATCTTTATCATCTTTTCCCAAGGCAAACGTATATTCTTCCAATACTATTTTCCCTTTTTTGATAAACAAACTACAATTTTCAGGAGCTGTCATTTTAAGCGGTATTTTAAACTTTTTTTCAATACCACAAAGAGATAAATCGTTTTTAAACCTTTCCAGTACCTGTGGGCAAGTAATCCAGGCAAATACCCCTTTCACGGATTTAACCGGGAACAATAGAAGCCTGGAATCGGTAAAACCGAGTGCCCCGGCATGTTTGTCGCCTGATTCTGGGCCGAAAGTTAACTCAATGGCTTTTTTAAACTTTTCCTTATCTTGTTCCTTCCCATTTAAGCTAATTTCCGTCATCTTCTCAAAAACTTCTCGCAAAGCTCCCTTTAAGCTGGAACTTTCTACTTTAGGGAACCCCGTATGTCTCTCTCTTTGAATAGGTTGATCTACGACTCCCAAATCATCACCACTGCCAGCATGTAAAGGCGTTTCACACAACATAAAAAATAGTTTAGCTTGTTTGAACATGTTGCACCTCCATAATTATAATTTTTTTTGATAAGCTTAAAAAGATTTTCTAGCTAGTCGGGTAAATCTTTGCTGGTTCATTTTGATTCTCAATTTTTTCATTAAAATCCATCGTTCGTCCGCCATTCTTCTCCTGAGTTCCCAGTTTAACCCAATACCAACTCAAGTTTTTTGTTTCCACTGGATATTTTTCGTGTAGTTTTTGCATGTTGTCTATATAGATAGGAGCTAGTTCTTCAAACGAATAACAATACACTCTAAACTCAATGTCTTTTTCTTTTTGAGCTAATTCCCAAAAAGCTCCTTCTATTATCTTCTTTTCTAGTGACTTATCTTTTTTTTCAAGGGGTTCTTGTTTCAATATTGGCGGATTTCCTGATTTAACTTCCACAGCAATTTTGCTTCCACTCGACAATTCGATAAAAATATCCACATCGTATTTGTCATTCACATTTTTGCTGTTTGGTACAGCGTATCCTTGAATAACCTTATTCCCGCCATTACCCTCTATAAGATATTTTCCTACAAAATACTGGTATATTCTCATTTCCATCAACGCACCTAACAAGTTGCTTCGCTGTACTCCTTGTTCGGCAAATCTCGCATGCCTTTTGAAAAGCATTCTTCCTAGTGGTGCTAACTTAAATTTATTTTTGTTAGCTTCTATCTCATTCTTTTGAATTAGCCCTGCATTTACTAATTCTTCAAGTTTCCTTTGAACCTTCTCTTCATCTTTGCTAATTACTTTTTTAAGCTCTTCTATGCCCAGCAAGTTTCCATCTTTTCCTCTTTCCAATATTTCAAAAAGCATGTAATTTTCATCAACAATTAAGAAGTCGTACTCTACAGGTGCCTGCGGTATAGTAATAATATTTTTCGATTCCTCGAATTTATAATAAATCGGCAGTTTATAAATCTGCCCTATTATGGTTAAATAGGGTATCAGAGCTTTATAGCCCCCAGTAATATTCAGGTACACTTTTCCCTTAACCTCTGCCTTAACCTTTGCTTTATTATCGTCAGCAGTGTAAATCCCACAAATGCCTGAGACTCTTTCCGCTAGGTTCATTAAACCTTCTTCTTCAAATCTTTCCTTATCTTCCAGCTGAAGTCCACTTATAACATCTTTATCCGGGTTAAAAATAACTATTATATTTCCCATCTTCCTTAATATTCCTCTAACAATTTCGGCGGCTAACCTAGATAAAATAGTATCTGTAGCTAAGAAAATTACTTTGATTTCATCGCTTGGTTCTTGAATCTCTTCAACGATTTTTAGTGAACTTTCAATTTCTGCAGATGCTTTATTATTTGACCGCCTATTTTTTTCTATCCAGATTAAAACCTTTTCTCTAAGATCGTCTATTTCTTCCTTGTAATCTTCCCAGTAACTATGTTCCACCTTTCCCAAACCATTGAAACGATTCTTTCTTTGGGTTTCCTTGTGATAATTATCAAAAAGCGATGTTCCTACAGTGGTGATTATTACCTTTTCCATTTTAGACCTCCCCTACAAAAGAGATGCCGAAGCCTTCTTTTGCTTGAATATCGGATATAGATTTATTGTGAAATATACTAATCACTTCAGACATATCACCATTCAAAAGCTTAAAATAATAGACGCTACCTGCTGGCACAGCTCTGTACATTATTTTAGATTTTTTCTTTTTCATATCAAACCCCCCTATAGAAATATATTTACCTACTGCAGCCGTCAACAATTTCAGTTTTAGTTCTTTGTAGGTGCCGATTAAATTTTCCTCCATTCTCAATCCAAGCGGCAACCAGCCATGATTAAATATTGCCGGGGTAGCAAGATATATCTTAAAAATATTTCCTCCAAGTTTTGGTGCTTCGATAGTAGTTTCGTTTGTTTCTTTATAATATGTTGCTTTACCTTCACCTCCTAATTTCATAAAACCTCTAGGGGGAATATCAAGTCCATTAAATTTTACTACTAGGGACAGCTGTTCACCACTTTCATTTTCTGGTCGTTGCATTTCCACACGATAAAGTTTTTGCTCATCTGAGGTTGTGCGAGTTGTTCTGTTTCTGCCAATACCTATCTTGGGTTCAAGTGTAATGTAGTCCGATAGATTCACTGGTATAAATTCAGATTTACGAATATTATTATCCAAGTAGTTTTTCATCTCTCTTTTTCTCGCCAACCCACCTGCGATACTCTCAACTTTTTTATTCTTATCAGGAGATAAA
>CAZIRG010000084.1:5604-7115 GCA_964541505.1 uncultured Syntrophomonadaceae bacterium
ATCAGGAGATAAAATTTCTACACAAGAATAATTTGAAATAACAGTTTCTCTTTCCCTTTTTAACAAAAAAACCGTTTCTTCGTTATCCACTTGGTTTTTATCTTTTACATAATCTAACGGTAATGGCCAATAAGGCATGTCATCTGCTTCTAAATGGATAGACTTTATTTCCAAACCGACCGTTGGATCATCTGGTCCATTAGCTTTATCAAGCTCAGCAGTATTTTCTGAAAAATATACTGTCCTAAGTGCTCCATAAATAACAGAAGGATAACAAGGAAAAATGCTGTTTGCCCAAGTATCTTCGCCCATAGTAAAGGGTCTGCCGTCCCGGAAGAACAACGTGTCTAAAGCATCTATTTTGATTATCACTAGCTCTTCACCTTCTTTTTAATGAATGCGATAATATTTAAAAGCGCTAAGAAGTCTGCCGTAGTATTTTTATTCTTGTAAAGCAATTTCAATCTTTCTACTAACTTCTCCGCTTGCGCAAGTTTATGTTCTGTAACCTTTTCATTATCACCATTGTGCAAGTACGCCTTATTCACCAGTCTTTTTATTTCTGGATACACTATCTCTCTTTCTGTTATTGGAACCTTTCCCCCTGATTTCTTGCTGATGTTATCCTGAATATCCCAGCTTAAAATAGCACCTTCTTTATCTAGCAGTTTGTTAAATACTATACTTATATTTCTAATAAATGTATCCGAAAAATCTTCTGTCAGTTTTTTATTTATTTCCTCTAACAAGTCTGTCGTTAATTGATTATCACACTTCCATTTATAAACAGCCTGTACAGTTTCGCCGGAATGCTTTACAACCGCCAAACCAAAAGCATCTTTATCAACACCTATCTTTTTAGCTGATATTTCCATTTTTTTGGTTCTTTTTAATACTTCTGATAGTGGGGTTTTAAAATGAGCTATTACTATTCCGGCAGAAAAAGTTAGTTTTCGGTCTGTAAATCCTTCTAGATCAATTTCACCAAACTTTTCACGCAGTTCTTTTAATACTTTAAACAAATAGCTGAGATTTACAAACCCTAGAAAATCATCCCCTCCTGCATAGACAGCCTTCCCTCTGGGATGTGCGAGAATGTTTTGCGCCTTTACAGCGTACTCTGCCAGCTGTTTGCTTAATGTTTGGTGAAATTCCTTTAAGTCAACACCCTCCTTAAGTGTGCTACCTGATAAGAATTCCCCCATGCTGTCAGCGTCGAACATAATTAGGGCATAATATGGTGTAATGTTTATTTTCTTTTCTTTTAATTTGCCAAATACTTTTTTAACATCGTTTTTCTGTTCATTACTTAAATCACTCGACAGCTCTTCATTATTTTTCAGGTTGAAAATTGCTTGAATTTTGAAGTCTTTTTTCTCTGTAATTATGAAAGTTTGCTCGTCAACCGATTTTAATTTATCAAACACATCAAACAAAGCTACCTCGGCAGTAGAAGGGAAGTTGGGAACAAAATCCTCTGAATTTTTAAAATATATTTCTGCAAATCTTTT
>CAZIRG010000085.1:0-7002 GCA_964541505.1 uncultured Syntrophomonadaceae bacterium
CTATCATGATATCTTTAAACATAGAAAAAAAACGGTACATTGTGCCCGAGAGTACGGATTTCTGTTGGAAAATATAAAGAGGATGCATATGATTCTTTACCAGCATCAATAAGGCGTTCTCTTCTCCTTCGTTTAGTAAAAGTTGATTTGTTAGATTGCTGATATACTTTATGGCTGCAAATTCGTGGTTAAAAGTAGAATAAGGTATATATACATTACCAATAACATCTATTTTGCCAATATCATGATATAATGCGGCAAATTTTAGAAGCTGTAGAACTGTTCTGTTTTCACAAGTACTGATATGTATTTTTTTTTTAATAAGAGATGCGATGTGCGCTGGAAAAGGCATTTCATCAAGTGTTATTTCTAAAAACTTGACGGTTTTAAGTCCATGCGTATATAAATCATCAGCACTTCCAGGAGCATATTTTATCTTTCGCATTCTTTTTGTTTTCGGAAATAAAAAAGATAAACAATTGAGCTCATTTTCTAGAAAATTTAAACTTTTATGAGCGTTTTCCATAGCTAGAATGTGCCATAATTCAAGAAAAACCTTGCCTCGCAGAGTTTTCCTGACATATTTGCTGTTTTCTTTAAGTAAGCTAAGAGTTTCCGGATCTATTTTCAGGTTAAAACGAGCTAAAAATCTAGCAGCCCTAACAACTCTAACTGGATCATTGTATAAACTCTTCCTGTCAGGCAAGCACAAAATCTTTTTTGCTAAGTCTTCCTTGCCCCCACAAGGATCAATAATATAATCCAACTTGTTTTTCTGGGTTAAATAATCTTCCAGTAATAAAGCCATAGCATTAATAGTAAAATCTCTTTTAAAAAGATCTTCTTCAATTTGCTTACCCGTAACAACAGAAAAATCGAAACAAATTAGTTTATTATTAAGTAAGAAACTAACTCGAGAATATTCGCTTGCTCTTTCCAGTACAGTATGCTTTCCCGCTAATTGAGAAGCAACTTTCCTAGCAAAATACAAGGCATCATCTGTGATTGCAAAATCAATATCATGTGCCGCTTGATCTATTAGTAGATCGCGCACAAACCCACCTACCAAATATAACTTTGAATTTTGTTTTTTAGACATGTTCAATAGTAACCGGAAGATATCGGTTAATAACATTTTCATCTTCTCCTGCTTTCTATTTGCTGCTCCTCTCAAAATTGCTACTTTTCAGAGAGAAAAAACTTATGCTATAATCTGACAAAAATAAAACAACAATCGTATATATCTCAAGTCTTCCTAACAGCATCAAAAAAGAGAGAATAACCTTACCTGCACAGGGTATAGAATAATAAGTGTTCAAAGGACCTACCAATCCAAGACCAGGTCCAATATTCCCTAAAGTAGCAGCAACAGCAGAAAAAGCGCATACTATTTCAATACCAAAACTTGATATAAGCAACACAGCAAATATAAATATCAAGAAATATAAAAAGATAAAACCCAGGGTGTTGGATACTAGCTGTTCGGGTATAACTTTTTTGCCTATTTTAATTGGCAAAACCAAGTTGGGATGTATTACTCGTAGGGTTTCACGGTAAATATACTTAAAAAGAACCATTACTCTTATTTGCTTAATAGCTCCGGCGGTGGAACCACCGCTTCCGCCAGCAAACATCAAGAAAAAAATCAGTGCTCTGGAAAACGGATGCCAAGCATCAAAATTAGCAGTTGTAAATCCGGTAGTAGTGATAATAGAAACAGTTTGAAAAACTCCTTGACGTATGGCTGGTATAATTTCATGAACGTTAAAAAAATAAATATTAACACTAATTAGCAAAGATGCAGCTGCGGTAAAGAGAAGATAAAATCTAAATTCAGAGTTTTTAAAAACCGCCTTTATATTTCCCTTTAGAGCAGCAAAATATAAAGAAAAGTTTCCGCCAGCAATCAACATAAAAACAATGATAATAAATTCAGCTTTAAAATTATATAGTCCTGCTATACTGGCATTTCTTGTAGAAAAACCCCCTGTAGCCATTGTTCCGAATGTGTGCGTAAGAGAGTCGAAAAGAGATAAGCCTGCCAGCGATAGGAGAATAACTTGAACGAATGAAATAAAAACATAAACAAACCATAATATTTTTGCAGTTTGAGCTATGCGTGGGGTGATTCTTTCTGGAGTTAAACCCGGAACTTCTGCTTTTAAAAGATACGTTCCTCCAAAGCCAAAACGTGGCAAAATAGCAACAAAAAGGACAATTATACCCATGCCGCCCAGCCAGTGGGTTAGACTACGCCAAAAAAGTATTCCACTAGGGACAGCTTCAACATCAGTTATAACTGTAGCACCCGTTGTTGTAAATCCTGACATAGCCTCAAAAAAAGCATCGATAAAAGAAGGCAAGACACCGCTAAAGATAAAGGGTAGTGCACCAAAAAAAGCTGCAAGAATCCATCCTAGAGTAACAAAAGCAAAGCTTTCTTTCAGGGTAATATCCTTAGCAGACTTACCAATAATTAGAAATATAATTCCTGCTAGCAACGTAGCTGTAAAAGAATAAACAATAGCTATCAAATCACCATCACTATAATGCACTGCCCAAATAGCAGGGAAAATCATAGTTATAGAAAGCACCAAGAGCATAGTACCCAGTAGATTAGAAATAATTCGTAGACGCATTCTTTTCCTCCTACTGCTAATCTTTAGAAAAATATTAGCAGCGAATACTCTTTATCAGGATTTTGTCGGTGAAGAAAACAGTTTTTCTATACTAGACATAAGGTGGTGCAATGTAAAAACAACTATCCGATCATCAGCAAGGAGACGGTCATTCCCTCTAGGCACAAAAACATTACCCTGGCGTGATATAGCCCCAACTAAAACCCCCTTGGGCAGACTAGCAGTTCGCAATTCTTTACCGCAGATAGCTGCATTGCTCGGCAGCATAATCTCTACAATTTCAGCTTTTTCTTCCTTGAGAATAGTTAAGTTAATGATATCCCCTTTTAAAATTAAACGCATTATCCTAGAGGCAGTCAATAGCCGTGGACTAACTACCTTATCAATATTAATACTGTTCAAAATAATATTATAATCTGGACGAATAACTTCCGAAACAGTTCTTCTCGCTCCTAATTTCTTGGCTAATAAAGTAGAAAGAAGGTTTACCTCATCATCACCGGTAACAGCAACAAAAACATCGGCGTTCTCAATTTCTTCCGATTTCAAAAAATTATGGTTAGTAACATCACCATTTAGAACTATAGTTTGAGAAAGTTTTTCAGCAATTTTTCGACAGCGTTCTATATCTTTATCAATTATTTTTACTTTAAAGTTATGGTCGGGTGTTTTTTCCAGCAATTCGGCCAATCTAAATCCAACTCGCCCACCACCTGCAATAATAATATTATGGTTCTTTTTTTCTTTTCTTTTAAAAATACTTTGATCGATATTTATATCTCGTTTATCAAGAATATAAACTTCGTCTCCCGGCAGCATAACATCATATCCACCAGGAACGAGTACTTCGCCATTCTCTCTGACAATAGCACAAATAATAGAGTTTTGAGGCATAGGGATATCTTTTAAAGGCACATTGGTAACAACGTCCTCCGGGTTAATGGTTAAGCCTACCATTTTGATAGTTCCGTCAGCATAGTATTCTATTTCATTAACTTCTGGGAAGTCAATACTTTTTTTTATTTCTTGTGCGGTGATATCTTCTGGGTTGATAATATAATTAATGCCTAATTGCTCATTTGTTAAGATGTTCTCTCCCTGGGCGTACTCAGGGTTCCTTATTCTGGCTACTGTTTTTGGCACGCCATAATTCTTTGCCAGCATACAAGATATTATGTTAACTTCATCAATCTCTGTAACTGCTACCAGCAACTCTGTTTTTTTAATGCCAGCCTTCTCTAAAATAGAGCAGCTGGCCCCATTGCCTTCTACGAGCAAAACATCTAGTTGATTTTCAATTTGGCTGCTAATTTTAGCGCTTTGTTCAATTATTACAACATCATGTTCCTTGGAAAGGCGAGCTGAAATCTCCGTGCCTACCTGCCCACCTCCAACTATAATTATACGCAAAAAATCACCCCTAATAGATATAGTTTACAGTTTACAGTGGTTACGGGGATTACGGAAGTTACTGGGGTTACGATTTTAGTGAGAAGTTGGAAAGGAAACTTCGCCTCCAACCTCCAATTAATGTAGCTTAGCTGTAACTACTCAAACTATTACTCTGCCATTAAAACATTCTCAAAGTTGCCTATGATGTTACAACGTATACCATAGTGAGCATTGATTTTATTAATCAAAAGGCGCAGAAAATCTTGAGGATGTCGGTACAATCTGTTTGACTGAGGATTAGTTAAGGAAATTATTGTATTGCCATCAAGATTTGAGCACCGATGCATATATAAAATTCTGCAAATTTATTATTGCTACAGCAGATTAGCTAAGTAGTTACGCATAGCTTTCAGTATTATAGTATTCATTATAGAACCCTGAATTCCTGCAACCAACTTTTTTTATTTATATTACGAATACTGGAAGTGAGAAACAGTCTCTAACTTCGCTTTTTTCTTTGTTTTCTTTATATAGACACTTTATAATTTTTTTGCTAAACTAATCATATCATATTATCTTAGCTATTAAACTACAGGGATATTGTTTGGAGGTTGTATCTATGCTGGGACATCTTTTATTGCAAAGTGCAAAACTCTTTACAACCAGACGCTGGAGTAATGCAGCTCGTTTTGAAGAAACAACATTTGCAGATGGCTCTTGGTTTTCAACTCTTTTGGGCTACACTTTGGCACTTTTGGAGGAAAAGCTTTTTAATAATATTGTTGACAGGGAATTGTTATTAAAACGAGGTATCTTTCATAAAATACCTACCAGTATTGTAGGAAATATTTCCAGCTCTATTAAAGAAAACAGTGCTTTGCGACAATCTCTAGATGAAATAATTTATTTGGCTGTAACAGGGGAACTAGCTCCTCTGGCTCCGATAACTACCAGAACAGAATTTAGCAAATGCATTCTAGAAGCAAAAGATGATTCTCTGGAAGGAAATATTTTAATTGCTGCAGACTTAATAAATTCCTTGTTAGAATGCCGCAGGGAAACATCATTTGGTTTGGAGGATTTTAACGAGCCCTTGCTGTTTATAGAAAAAAAATTAGCTAAATCACCTTTACAATCTGTAAATTATATCCTAAATGACGAAAAAATGATGCGATTCTTAAAAACTGCAAGAAATATTATTTTTGCGCAACGCTGGAATACAGAAGTAAGGAGGTTTCCTACCAGCGTAGCTGGTCATTCTTGGTATATTGCCTTAATCTGTTATTTTCTAGTGAGCTGGGAAAGTTATAAGTTTAATAACTACTTGAATATGGAAAAAGTACTGGCCAGAGCTATATTTCACGATCTGCCAGAGGCTGTAACCGGAGACATAATCAATCCGACAAAAAATCGCAGCAAAAAAATGAAAATGGCTTTAGAGCAAGTAGAAAAAATAAAAGTAACGGAAGGATTAATCTCTCTCTTACCACTCGAACTGCAACCAGAATACTCTGTCCTGATATTACAAGCAAAAGATGATTCCCAGGAGGGTAAGTTGCTTCATGCTGCAGATATGTTGGTTGCCATGCTGGAATGTGTTTTTGAAATCAAAAGGGGGAATTATCTCCATTTTAGAAAGAATTATTATAAAATCAAGCGCATACTGAATACTATGGCTTCTGAATTCGACAGTATTAATTATTTTTTAATTTGGTCACTGGATGACTTTTGGGAAGATACAAAAACTTAAGTAGTTAGTATATTTCTCTCTTGCAAAGAGTATTTAAAAAACATTGGCTGCAGCGAGGGTTCCTCGCAACACAATAATTCCGACCATGCTCTATTAGCAAATGAGAAAAAAGCCCCCAGAGAGATTTTGGTATTTTTTTTTGCAAAATGCGCTCTGTTTCTGCTGGATTTTTTCCTGCTGCCAGACCTAAACGGCGTGAAACTCTAAATACGTGAGTATCAACAGCAATGGCAGGCAAACCAAACGCACTACTGAGTATGACATTGGCTGTCTTTCTTCCTATACCAGGCAAAGCAATCAACTCTTCCACTGTTTCAGGAACATTCCCTCTATATTTTGCAGCTATTATTTTACTGGTTGCAATTATGTATCGGGTCTTATTTTTATACAATCCACAAGATTTTAATAATGACTCCAGTTCTTCCACAGTAAGACGGGCAAAATCAAAAGCGTTTTTAAATTTTTTGAATAGAGAGGCAGTTATTTTGTTTACTTGGATATCAGTGGTTTGAGCTGAAAGTATGGTAGCCACCAAAAGCTGAAAGGGAGTTGCAAAGTTAAGAGTAGTTTTAGCCTCAGGATAATGTTCTTTTAATTTTAAAATAATAGTGTTAATAGTTTTTTGCTGCATAATTGCTCTCTTTCTTTTAAAAATCTATTTCCTAGGAAATAGTGCCAAATCGACAGATAAACTTTACTTTTCTTAGTTTTGCTATGTCATACTTGCTTTTTATGTCCTTTCCTGTATCTTCTTGACAAAAATAAATTAAAAAAATTTACTTAAAAATTACTTCTGTCTGTATAATATTTAATCTGTATAATATTTAAGACAAAGTTAATACTATTAATGTCACAAAAATAATTTTAAAGGAGGGTTGCACCTTGAGCTTAACTCAGATGGAGGCCCAACAAATACAGGAAGCAATAAAGTTTGAAGGACTTTGTGCTTCCAAATATGCTGCGTATGGAGAACAACTACAAGATCAAGAGCTAAAAAATTTATTTAAGCAGTTGGAAAGTCGCGAGAATCAACACAAAAACACCTTGACTCAAATACTCCAACAAAACGGTATTACACCAGAAAACAATTAGGAGGGTTATTATATGTCAGGACAACTTATCGACAAAGACATTTTACAGGATATGCTGGTAACAGAAAAATTTATTTCTAATGCCTACGACATGGGCGTTATGGAGGCTACTAATCCCACGGTAAGGCAA
>CAZIRG010000086.1:0-4307 GCA_964541505.1 uncultured Syntrophomonadaceae bacterium
CAAGAAAACAAGAGAACTCCTGCCTTCTTCTAAGCTCTATCCTATCCAGATTATTCCGGGAAGAGCCATGGTTGGCATTACCAGTTTCAACTACTTCGAGACAAGTATCGGGCCGTATGGCGAAATCGGGGTGGGAATTCCCGTCGTTTTCGACGCATCAACAATTCCTGTGTTACCCCTCCTTTTGGAGTCATATTACCCACGTTTCGGCTTCCATGTGATGTGCCTGCCTGTAACCACAATCAGAGCACGAGACACCGGAATAGGTGTATGGGGGTATCCCAAGTTTATTGCTGACATGTACTTTGTCTCCGAACCCGAAGCTCAGTCCGTGACTATGTATTAGGGAAACAACATATTCTGACTCTCACGCCAAGAAAGAAAGGTTTTCTCGTCCGTGATAATCGACCCCCTCGTGACCTTTAGCGAAAATGATGGCAACCTTATCTCATCGAAAATACCGGTGAGGGCAATCTATCGAAGCTCTATTCAAAGAGACGCCGCAATCCTGGAGCTGGGGAATCATCCTGTGGCGGACACCTTGCGAGAATTTGCCGAGAATTGCTGTTGACACCTTCCGGATATTGATTTATTATTTAGTTGGTAATAATATATATTACACTTATTTGTTTTAGGAGGGAAACAACCTTGGAAGAAAAACCATCAAAAAAAATACACCCTGTTTTAAGTCCTGCGACCGGCAAATACATTGGAGAAATACTTGAAACTCCGCTGGAAAAAGTGACAGATTATTACCATTATGCCAGAAAAACTTTTCCGGTATGGAGAAAAACAGCTTTAGCTGATCGGATTAATTATTTGCGACAGTTGCGTCTTTATATGGTTGATCATTTAGACGAACTGGCCTACAAAATCTCTGAGAGCACAGGGAAAGTTGCTGTCGAAGCATTAACCGCTGATGTTGTAACTGTTCTTGATTCCATCAAGTATATAGAAAAACATGCACAGTGTGCTCTACAAAAACGTAAAATGCCTACTCCTCTTTTTTTATCCGGCAAAAAATCCTATATAGAATATAAACCCCGTGGAGTGGTCCTGGTTATTTCTCCTTGGAATTACCCGTTTCAACTGGCAATGATCCCTGTTATTAGTGCGCTTGTAGCTGGCAACACAGTTATTCTAAAAACATCAGAAGTAACACCTTTAATTGGGACTATAATAGCAGAAATATTTGAAAACATTAAACTTCCGGCGGGCGTTGTTCAAGTTGCTCACGGGGGCAAAGAATTGGGAGCAGCACTGGTAAAAGAAAAACCGGATTACATCTTTTTTACCGGCTCAGTTCACACTGGTAAAAAAATTCAAGCGGAAGCCGCCAAGGAATTAATTCCCACTACATTAGAATTAGGTGGAAAAGATCCGATGCTTGTTTTTGCCGATGCCCCGCTTGACCGGGCTGTAAAAGCGGCTGTCTGGGGAGCATTTACAAATTCCGGGCAAGTATGTATGTCTATAGAACGTCTTTATGTTCAACGAAAAATCTATCCTCAATTTATTGAAAAATTACAGCAAGAAACAAAAAAATTGAAACTTGGTTTTAGCGAAGATGATGATATTGGATCGATCACTTTGCCCGGTCAAATAGATATTATAAAAGCTCACGTTGAGGATGCTTTATCCAAAGGCGGCAAACTACTTACCGGGCAACTACCTAAAGATTGGGACACCAAAAAAGGTCTTTATATCGCACCAATGATCATTATCGATATAAAGCAAAACATGAAAATAATTCAAGAAGAATTTTTCGGTCCCATTCTTCCGGTAATAGCTTTTGACACCGAAGAAGAAGTGATCCGATTAGCTAATGATTCTATTTATGGTTTGCATGCCAGCGTGTGGAGTGCTAATACAGAGCGTGCTAAACAGATAGCTACAGAATTAATTTTTGGCAATGTAGTTATTAATGATGTCATTGTTTCTGTTGCCAACCCGCATTTGCCTTTCGGGGGAACAAAATATAGCGGAATAGGACATTATCATGGAGAAACAGGCTTGCAAATGTTCTGCTATCCAACATCTGTCGTTTGGGACCGGGGAAGGAAAAAAACAGAGCTGCACTGGTACCCCTATAAAGGGAAATATCCTCTCTTTGTCAGTCTGGCGAAAAGTTATTTTGGTAAAAGGAAACGTTGGCCCAACATAATCAAATCAATTACCAGATTACTAAAAAAATAGTAACAAGTATAGTTTTTCCAAAAACTATACTTGACAGATTAATGAAATGTGGCATAATGAACCTATGTTTTTGGAGAAACTAAACTGTTACTATGATACCATAAAAACAAGCAGGGGCCCAGAGGCAAGCCAGCTCTGACGCATGAGTTATCCGGGACCACCTTCCATGCAGTCATTATAGGGGCATATCTAATTTCTAATCGTGATTTAGTTCAAAAAAAGGACAAGAGATCGCTTTTAAAATGAGAATTCTCTTGTTATTATAAAACATTCTACAAGTCGAACCTGCCTGACGGCAGACAGGGCGACTTGATCTCGAGGCATAATACCCCTTTGAAGCTTTTTCTTTACCCATGCCTACCGGCATGGCAGATTTGGCAAAACTTATATCGCCCCAGTCAGGCATTCACCGTATATCATCCCGAAGCTGTAAACCATTTCCGATGCTCACAGATTGTCTTTGTCAGCGCCGTTCGGCTCAGCCATCCACATTCTCTGACGGTTTCTTTAATCCCTCCTATCTCTTCCGGGGTAATCTCACGGCCACTTTGCATTATAGATGCGATTCCTGTTTGGTGCATAGAGTGCGTCTCCTTACATTTTGTTTGTGTAAATATGCTCACCCTATCTTAAACAAACAGGGGGAGGTGCCTACCCCTTACTTGCGAAATAATTTTTCCCTCTTCTCTAAAATGCCTTGCTCTGCTTATTGATGCTAATTCATGCATCAGTGCTGGAGGCAAATTAGAAACCTTGACATCTCCATAACTTTATGATATCATGAAAACCAGCTGGAGTTCAGAGGGAAACAAGAAACCGGAGATTTTTCGGGTCGGTGTTGAAATGAAGGCAGCACACTGCCCTGAGAGTCATGATAAACTTGTCCTCGCGAGCTTGTCTCTGCGAAGGCAGGGATGTGGGGGGCGGAGTGGTTAAAACTTTCTGGAAAAACTAAACTGTTACGAACTTCAAGTATAATTTAACTTGGAAAAAGAAACATTCCAGCTATAAAAATTAAAAAGGAGGTTGTTTAATGTCATTTCAGGCGATTGTAGCTAAAGTAAAGGAGAAGGTGGCAGAAAAAAAGGTGGAGGGCACCTCGGTTTACCAATTTTGTTTGAGTGGGGACAGTGGAGGAGATTTTTCTATTGCTATTGGAGATGGTCAGATCGAGGTTAAGGAAGGACTATCCGAGAGTTCCAACTTAACTGTAAACATCTCTGATGCTGATTTGATCTCGCTTATGGAGGGACAATTAAATCCTACTAATGCTTTTTTAGCCGGTAAAATAAAAGTTAAAGGTGATATGTCCTTGGCTATGAAACTACAGTCGTTATTAGGTTAAAGAGAAGCTGCGGAAAAGACTTGTTGCCGATTCCGGGTGTAGAAAACTAGCGTAACTGACAAAAGAGACGAGACGTTTTTAAGGCGGTAAAAGCGAGCACACCGGGAGAAATATAGGATTTAGGCATGGTAAATTCGTTGATTATTTTTTGGGGTAAATAATCAGATAGAAAATACTTCTTGGCGCAGCATGAAACCTTGTAAGCCGTCTTTTAGCAAAAGACCAGAAAGACTCAATGTCATTAATATTGGTTTTATTGCTATCAAATTCATTTTTCCCGTGATGCACGCTGTAGTGCTTCTTATAGCCCAGATCTACCACTCCATCATAACCAGGACAGTCATCAGAATGAATGATACTGTCATCGGTTGCCTTGTCCCAAATAATGGTTTGCAGAGTGGCTTTAGCACAATTCGGGGCTATTTCTGCATATACCGTGCCGTCTTCTTTCAAGGATTCCAGAAATGACCTTTTTACCGGATGCCCTTTGTCCCCGTTTGCCTTTAATCTTATGTCCTCTAAAGTAGGATTTGTCAATTTCTGCTTCACCTTGAAACGGAGACCCATGTTCACATAACTTAGCAATCCTTACTCGAATTAGATAAAGATAACGATTGACTGTGTTACGATTTAGTTTACATAAAAGACTGATTTGTTGAACATCTAAATCCAAGGCAAAATGCCTTAAAAGTTGCCTGAATTTGGACTCAGAAATTTTTGAACGCTTTACATATTTATTTTTCATTGCTTTGACTGTACTTAGAGT
>CAZIRG010000086.1:4407-6984 GCA_964541505.1 uncultured Syntrophomonadaceae bacterium
CTTATGTGTTGTGTTGTTTTACAAACTGCTGATTTTATAGGATAATTAAGTCGTGATATGTTTTCTAAGCTGACTTTTGTAAGAAACTCACGATAGAAGACGACAAATATGATAGAGGAGGGAAAATATGTTTAAAACCAGGATAACAGAACTTTTTGACATTGAGTTACCTATAATCCAGGGGGGCATGCTCTGGCTTTCTCGAGCAGAACTGGTGGCTGCTGTTTCTAACGCCGGGGGACTGGGGATTCTTTCAGCGGCTACCTTTGCCAGTAAGGAAGAACTTAAAGATGAAATTCAGAAAACCAGGTCTTTAACGAGCAAACCGATAGGGGTAAATATTCCTCTTTTTCCGGCTATTCGACCGCCTGATGTTGATGGTTACATCAAGGTCATGGCAGAAGAAGGAGTAACTATTGCGGAGACGGCCGGACGTAATCCGGTGGAATATATACCGCTTTTTCAAGAGTGTGGCATTAAGGTCATGCATAAGGTAACTGCTGTTCGTTTTGCGCGTAAAGCTGTAGAAATCGGCTGTCAGGCAGTGGTTATTGACGGGTTTGAATGTGCCGGGCATCCAGGAGAGGAAGATGTTTCTTCTACTGTCCTTCTGCCGGCTACCGTTGATGCTGTAGATATTCCGGTAATTGCCGCCGGAGGTTTTGCTGACGGTCGTGGGCTGGTGGCCGCCCTGGCTTTTGGCGCCGAGGGAGTTCTCATGGGTACTCGCTTTATGCTGTCTAAAGAGGCGCCTATGTGTGACGAGATAAAACAATATCTAACCTCTCTTAATGAGACAGATACCATGGTTGTTTTACGTTCTTTGCGCAACTCAGCACGAGTTATCAAAAATGAAGTTGCTGAAAAAGTAGCCGCTATCGAAGCAAAAGGGAATGTTAAGATTGAAGAACTTTTACCTTTTGTCAGTGGATTGAAAGAAAAAGAAGTTATGGAGACAGGGGATTTAAGCCGTGGCTTGATTCATTGTGGTCAGGTTATCGGCTTGATCAATGATTATCCCCCGGTACAGGAGATTATGGAGCAGATTATGGAGCAGGCCGTGGAGGTTGCTAGTCAGATGACCAGTTGATGGTTGCCGATTACCAGCTATCAGATGACAAATATAAAAATTAGGTCGAAATCAGGGAAAGTTCTTTATTAAACTTGCTTTAATTATTTTAAGAGGGGAGAACAGCGACTATAAACTGTAAACTGCATCACACCAGCTAATTTCCGGTGTTGCGTTTGCCGACAAATGTTGTTTTTTTGCGTACGCCAGTATAGTATATTGAAAGAGGTTTTAATGTGGGTGCCGCGTTGTTTGAATCGGTAAGAGGTGTGGCCCTTTAGCCTTGCTAAAGCACCAGTAGATAGATTAAATATCAAAATGTAAATATCAAAATGTAAAAATTATTTCCTTAAAACATTTTGCATTTTGATATTTGATTTACCTATTCAGCCTATCTGCCTTTATTTTATGCTTACATTCCTTCAACTATGGTCGCAATTCCTACTCCGCCGCCTCCGCATAGTGTTTGTATGCCATATTTTAAATTATTCTCTGCTAAATAGTGAACCATTTCAAGGAAGTAAATCACTCCACTTGCACCAATTGGATGACCAATGGCAATAGCTCCCCCGGTTGGATTTATTCTTTCATCATCAAAGGCAATTCCGTATTCTTTACAAAAAGCAAGAACTGGAGAGGCAAATGCTTCATTTGGCTCAAAGACATCCATATCCTTCATCTCAAGTCCTGCTCTCTTAAATGCCTTATTCATCGCCGGCATGGGTCCCAAAAGCATTATGTGAGGATCACTTGCGGCAACTGCCATAGATACAATTCTTGCAAGTGGTTTAATGCCTAATTTTTTTGCCATATCACCAGACATAAGCATAACTGCAGCCGCACCATCTACAATTCCCGATGAATTTCCGGCGGTTATTACTCCTCCAACCTTAAATCTTGGCTCCAGTGTCTTCATTTTTTCATACGCTTCTTCCGGATTATCCATGGCACCTGGCCGGGGTGTCTCGTCAATCGCACCAATAATTTCTTTTCTATCTCCCTTCAGTACAGTAACAGGCACTACTCTTTTTTTATAGTTTTCTACATCTCTCATTGCCTTTACTGCTCTTTGATGCGAGCGCAATCCAAATTTATCCAACTCCTCTCTTTTTAAGTTATACTTCTCTGCAACCAGTTCTGCCGCATGACCCATAGTTAAAGACATTGCCGGTCTCCTCTGGCTTCGCTCAGAATCAATTACTGGATAAGCTACACCTTCCATTCCAGAAACGGTAGATCCTATGGGGTATCGCGACATATGTTCTACTCCGGCGGCTATCATTACATCGCCACACCCGGAAATTATTGCCTGTGCCTGGGCATTTATTGCTTGCAACCCACCATTGCAATACCTATCAATTGTCCAACCAGGAACGTTCTCAGAAAGCCCGGCGGCAAGGGCAACGATTCTTCCCAGATTTCCTCCTTGTTCTCCAATTTGCGACAAGCAAGCCACAGCAACATCTTCAATTTCTTCTTCCCGGAACTTTTCACACTTCTGTTTTACT
>CAZIRG010000087.1:0-6883 GCA_964541505.1 uncultured Syntrophomonadaceae bacterium
AAGCATGTTGACCACTTTCATCTTTTAAGGGTCAATCCAGTAAAGCCAATTGTTATCCTGCCAATCATGATCATCGTTGTTTTCATCCCACTTTCTGTTTACTGGAAGTCCACTTTTCTGCCACAGATATCTTAGTGCCCAACGAATAGCCTCTGCCGAAACAGCAGTATGCACTTGGTTGCCCCAAAGAATTTTCTGCAGAGTAGTTCTCTCTGCGATTTTGGCTTATCATCACATAAATGCTGCAACCACTCTTTTATTTCTACCCAAAGTTTTTCTTCTTCATCTTTATCTTTAAAGGTATACGGGTGACAGTTTTCAGGTTCTATAAATGACGCTACAGCAATATCTTGCGGTATTTCTTCAAACCTATTCAACCTTCCCATACGTTGAATCATTGCTGGGACAGGTGCATATTCGGAAACAAGTAAATCGGCAGATAAATCCAAAGACATTTCAGCTACTTGAGTAGTTACAGCTAACATAGCTGGTTGGTGTGGCAAGAAGCCGTCTATAACTTGTCGCTGGTGCTTTAGCCTATCTTTATAGCGATAACGACTATGGTAAAGTTTTACTGGCAACCCCTCCGCTTGTGCTTTATCTGCTACCTCTATGGACCGAGATACAGTATTGCAAACCCATAATATTTTTTTGCCTTGCTGTAGTTTTTCATTTACTAAGGTCCACGCCTGCTCATGGGTAGATTTATACATTTGATATCGCTTGGCTTCCTCTCTGGTTTTTGGTCCTGTTATCACTTCCAACTTTCCTCTTGTTTGGCAGATATTTTCAAGAGCAGACTTTCTATTTGGCGGCAATGTAGCAGTCATTAATAGTACGGATGTATTTGAAAATGCCTTCAAAAATCACAACAAATAAGAAAATAGTCGTTCACTAAAAGCATGCACTTCATCAAACACAAACACCACTCGGGCTAAAGAAGGCCAAGCATATAAGCCGCGTCTTACATTTTCTAAAATGCCCAGCACAGTATGGGTAGTGCAAACTACCGCTGGAACTGACCACGTTTCTAACGCTTCTAACCGTGCCAGCCTGAGATTTATTTCTTCCTTATTTGGTTTTGGCATATTTGTAAGCATTTCATAATCTGCTTTAGCCCTCCCATGTATCAACAAAGCATCAAAATCTGGTTCGTAGAGATATCCTGAAAACCCCTCAGATGCAGTGGCCGTAGTAGGATAGCAAAAGAATAAACACTTTCCGTCAGCATGACGAGCCGCCCATAAGTAAGCCGCTGCTGTTTTACCGCTACCACAACCGGCTTCAACAAGAACTGTTTTACTAGTAGCGTTAAGAACAAGCTCTTGAAAAGGCCGAGGGTGAACTTCTGAACTTCTTGACTTTTTAGTTTGTTTCTGATACCATGCAAAAAACAGAATAACGTTCGATACGCAAGAACCTATTTATTGATATTTATTCCAAAAGAGCTGTTGGACAGATCGAGAACTTTTGACTGTCAAGTTTATTTTTTTATTTGTAGGTTTTTCCCACTGCTCTACTTTATTGGTTCTACACCATTCCTCTTAAAAAAAATTTTGTTTTCTCTCCCTAGTTTAAAGAATATTATCATCTCCTCCTTTCTTAATCCCCAACGTCTCCCTTTTAGAATACCTGGTAGTACGAAAGGTATAAAATATCACAGAGTCCTCCTCTTTCTTAATAATACTGCCGAGTTCCATCTTCAACTTTTTATAAGTTGCCTCAGATATTTTTCCTTCCAGCACAGAGTTTTGCACCCAGTGGAGGTATTTGCGAGATGTTTTTAATACCTTGCCTACTCTTTTCGTATTAATATCATAAACTAAAATTACAAACATAACGCCAACTTTCCGACCGGTCTGTCGATCTATCTGCCTGCCCACCTGTCTGTCTATCTGCCTATTTAGAGACACCACAGCATACCTTTTAATAATATTTTTAATACCTTTTACCACCTAGCTACAAAGGGCTCATAGGTTTGTTCTCCAATAATATGCTTTTCCAGCTTGTAGGCTTCCATTCTTATCAGCCGCCTGTAAGATACGTTTCGCCCCAGTTGCCTGTGTTTAATAGTCGTTTTTAGTTTTTCATCCAGTTCTTGCACAAATAATTTTCTCTCTTTTTCTTTTAAGAGAATACCACCAGTCTCTTTGGCAAAATCCTTTTTGGTAATCATTTTTCTGTCAATTAAAGAAAAAATTAGCCTATCTACAATAATTGGTTTGAATATTTCAGCAATATCTAAATTTAAAGAAAATCTGCGAAAGTTGCTGGCATGCAGAAACCCTATACGCGGGTCAAGATGCGTTTTGTATATTTCGCTTAAAACTAAGGAATACAGCAAAGAATTACCAAAACTAATCAGAGCATTAATGCGATTTTCAGGTGGTCGGCGAGTTCGTTCCACAAAAATAAAATCTTTGTTCCTGGTAATTTCATCAAACGAACGATAGTAATATTCCCGTATATTTCCTTCCAGAGCCATTAACTGATTAACATCAAAACAATTAAATATTTCCTCACCCAGTGACTCGATATTGTTAATAATTTCTGCCAAATCACGACCCCTATTATGATAGTATTTAAGCACCTGTCGGATATTTTTATAAGCCCCCTGAACAAAGGACTTAGCCAATACCAGCCGCTTCTCTGGCGCATAATGTTCCGCCTGCTTAATAATCATATAGCCTGAATTTAGATGTTCTCGAGGGTAAAATGTGCCCATATAATAGCCATAATAATTAAAATAATGTACTAGTATCTCTTTTTGCGACAGCAATTCCAACAAACTTTTATTAAAACTGACTTCACCAAAAATCATGATTTCATTGATATTTTCTATAGGCCGATATATTGGCTTGTCATTGTCTGTCTTTTGGAAAAACAGCGTATTATCTTTCCGTTTCAGTTCGCCTGGCGAAAAAATATACAGTGACTTTTTCAAGAGTTAATTCACCTCACAACCTGGTTTTAAGCCCAGCAAAATTCTGCGTAAGCACAATTACGACAAAAATTGATTTTTTTCGCCGGAGGTGGAGCATCTGCGACCGCAATTTCTAAAATCGCCAATTTAGCTTTTTCAATTTCGGCGATTAAATTTTCAGTCAACTCCACCGTAACTTTTTTCTTTTCTTGTGGGAACATCAATTCTCCTACTGCCTCAATACCAGCCTTTTTAAGCTCATTTAAGTAAAAAGCCAGCTGCATTCTAGCACTCTGCTCATATTTAGAGCTTTTCTTAACTTCCCCAATAACCAACTGCCCTTTTTCCTGCCGCACAATATCCAACTTGATATTCCCCAAACTTATTTCTTTTTTATCTCGTTTGTAAGTATGCTCCTGTATAAACCGTCCTAAATCAATGTTTTCATCGTCTTGGTTGGGATTAATTTTCCTAACCATCAGCCAGACTTCCCGCTGGCAAATGTAATAATACCAAACTAAAGTGCCGGTAACGTAGAGGTCTTGGTTGGTGGGCAAGAAAAATCCCTCCTTCTACAAAATCTGCTGGCTCACATCGTCTTCCATCTGCAACCCACGAGAAGTGCTGTAAACACCTTCCCGCACCAACCAGTAGTTGTCTAAAAATGGTGCTGGTTCTGCAATCCATCCAGGTGAAAAATCTTTTTTAGCATAAACATTAACTGACACCATCGCCATCCTACTCGCAAGTTTCTTCCATGCTTCCCTGCGTTCCCACCTGTTTTCTATCTCTGCAGCCGTCCGCATATCTTCTTCCAACTTAACATCCTGCTCTAGTATCAAGAAAGTATGCTGCTCGTGCTGTTCACCCCGTAAAAGTTCTCTTATTGGCACGTCCTCTTGCCAATACACAAAACGATATAGATGTTCTCTTCCCGTATCTTTTTTCTTAGATAAACTCTCAAAATATTGAGTGGAAATGTCTAATATGTCTTCCTCTGAAATCTCCCATTTATCTACCAATAACTCCCTGGTTGTTTGTAGGTGCACTAAGTCATAAATCATTTCTGAATATAACCAACCCTGTTGATTTGCAATATCAACAACTGTAATATATTTTCTTTCTGGAGTTTTCCATTCTCTGTTACAACGGCCAGCTATCTGTATCAAACTATCTAGAGGAGCGAAGTCCCTGAACACCAAATCCATATCAATATCTACCCCGGCCTCAATGCACTGTGTAGAAACAACAATACAGGGATTACCCTCCTTTATTCTTTCTACTGCTTTTAGTCGATCATACGGAGTTACATCCGCACTTATAAAAATTAATGGCGTATCACAATAATCATGCGGCCAAGCCTCAGCTAATGAATCTCTTATTACTAAAGCAGATTTACGAGTATTCATGGTTATTAAAACACGTTCATTATTTTTAAGCCACTGTGGCAAAAGGGTTGTAAGTTCTTTACAAAAATCGTTAATCAATATTTTTTCTTGTAACCTGAATTTAAATTTATAACGTTTAAAACTTTTAAAATACTTTTGATAGTCTGGCAGTAAGGGTTCTTGATTGCTCACAAAAGCAGGCAAGGTAGCCGACATCAAAAGCAGCTTGCTGTTACCAATCTTAGCTAAGCTGGTAAATATTTTATCCAATGGTTGCCATAATTTGCAAGGCAGTGACTGCACTTCATCCATGATGATGATAGAATCACATAGATTATGGAAACGCATTTGATATTTTGATTTTGGATCCATTAAACTCATCAGGAACTGGTCATAGGTAGTTACAATCATTTCACTATGCCAAGTATCAATAAAAAATGTTTCTTCCTTCTCTTCTAACCACTCAGCATAGTTTCTCTCAGCAAGAGAATGGCTTTTCACCAGCCAAGTACCATCAGAGATATACCCTCCTAATTTCAGTAATTTTTCATACTCTTTTGCTGTCTGTTCAATAATAGAAAGAAAAGGAAGAACAACAATAATTTTAGGTTTTACTGCTTGTCGTCTAGACATAATATTATACATCTCAAAAGCCCAGCTGGCAGCCAGTAAAGTTTTTCCAATACCAGTCGGGGCTGTCAAACTAAAAATCCTACCGTGAGCAAGGCTATAATCAGAAATCGCCTGCAGTATTTTTTTTCTGGCTCTTTGTCTCAAATTGTTAACAAAATTATTTTCCACCTTGCCTATTCTTTTTTCAATCCACGCTAACTGCCACTGCCTTGCCGGCCTTTGCAAATACCTTTTAGGATCAGAAATTGCCAAAAAAGCTTTGTCTGCTTCTAGCAAAATAGAATATACTAATTGAACTTTTAATCTAAAATCAACTGCTGCTTCTTCTGTCATGGACCAAAAGTCTGATTTTATAATCTTGTTTAGCATCCTTTTTAGCTTACTAATGTTTGCTCCAGAGTCATTTTTTAAGGCAGCAATAAATTTTTTTGTGGAAAAATCAAATCCAACCTCAGCTTCTAAACTATCAAAAGGCAGTGTAAGTAATTGACGTTTCAATACTCTTGCCTGGTTACCTGAAGCAAAATTGTCTATATCCCATCTGATACTATCTATTTCTCCCAATCGTTTTTTAGGTATAGTTGGCAACCTCGAGTGATGCCCTTTGACTACTGCCGCTACTGCTAAAGCAGTAAGAGCATCCCAACTTTCTTCCTGTGCCAGTGCTAATGTAATTAATAATGATAAAGGCGTGTGTGTTTTATCTTCTCGCTTCCCACAATACTGCTCTGGAGCACTAATGTATTCCTGAAAGGCTTGGCTGCCCTTACCTAAATCATGCGCAGCTATACTTTTATTTAACAAGTCCTTAATTTGAGGAGTTATTGTTTCTTGAGAGTGCCACCTTAAAATTCCTTCTACTGCAGTTTTAATTTCTTTAATATGCTGGTATAAATATAAGTGAGAATGTGACTTTAATTTACCACTCATAAAAACATCAATACCTTTTCTCCTACCTGGTAAGCAGAATCAGTCTCCACACTCACAGGAGAATTATTCTTCTCTAAAATATATGTTTCATGGCTAAAAACTCTATCTTTAGTTACTGTCCTTGGCATTCTCAATAAATGTAACGCTATCCCATCCGCATAAATTCTAGCAGTATCAATCTCTTTTACCTGACTTTGGCGAATAACACTCTCCACTGGATAGATTCCTCTGGCTAGTTTTTCTGCTTTTACCGTTTCTAAATATTCCACATTCGCACTCATTTCTGAAATACCTAAACATGGCTGAAAATACCATCTTCGTTCTTTTAACCGCTCTGCAAATTTTTGACTATACTGTTTAGGTAAACTTACCCAAACAGTATACTGAGGATTGAACAACCATTCCTGCTTAATTAAAGTCGCTTTCTCATCCTTTGTTTTCTTGTTTCCTGCTGCTGTTTTTTTAATTTGAAACGGCAGCCCCTCCGGCGGATCTTTGCGTAACTTGGCTGTATGCCAATGAACAGCAGGTAAACGGCCAGCCAAAGCTATATCTGCTGGTTCCAATAAAACCTGGGGACTATCTTTATCTAAACCCATAATAGCACCAATAATCCCCATAATTGCTGTTCTAGTAGGCACAGGGTAGCTCAGGGCACTCACCCCGGCTTCCGCTTTTAAAAAATGAGCAAATCTACCACTCAAGCGAAACCTAACAAGCGTTTTCATTTGAATTATCACCTTCAAATGATTTTTCAGGTAAGCTTTCTATATCAAATACTTGCCATTCTGTAGGTACTGGTGTAAAAAATTGTATGTCTGACGACCGGGCATAACGAATATTTTTAATACGCCCAGATTGTGTATCTAATCTGGCAATTAACTTACTCAAGTCAACCTTGTAATCATCAGGAGACGCCCAGGCTTTTTCTTCTTTACTGCCGGCAGGTGCCAACTTCACATAGTCATGCAAACGTCCAAATTGATATTCCTCATCTTCTTTATACTCA
>CAZIRG010000088.1:0-6696 GCA_964541505.1 uncultured Syntrophomonadaceae bacterium
ACCAGAGGAGCCGGTCAAAATTCCACCTACTATGGCAAAATTGAAGACCTGGTAGTATGTCAGGAATATATCACCCCAGTAGGAGAAATCGTTACCAAAGAATACCCAGCCAAAGCCACCGGTCCTGACATTGACCAGATAATGATCGGCTCTGAGGGTGCCTACGGAATCTTAACAGCCGTAACTTTAAAGATATTTCGTTATAGACCAGAAAACACTACCCGTTTCAGCTATATCTTTAAAAGCTGGTCAGAGGCTCTCGTGGCTGTAAGAGAAATTTCGCAGGGTGAATTTGGTCTTCCCTCGGTATTCAGGCTTTCCGATCCGGAAGAAACCACTATAGGACTAAAACTCTATGGGGTAGAAGGAACAATTATCGACTCCCTGATGAAACTCAAAGGTTATCTGCCCGGTAAGCGCTGCCTGCTACTAGGTACGGCTGACGGCGAGCGTGGCTATACCAAGCACGTAAAAAAGATGGTTCACCAAACAGCTAAAAAATATGGTGCCATGTCCACCAGCAGTTATGTGACTAAACGCTGGGAACACGGTCGTTTTAAAGACCCCTACATGCGTGAAGATTTACAAGACTACGGCATCATCATCGATACCTTAGAATGTTCTGTAACCTGGGACAGGATTGCAGAAATATGGCAAGAAGTTAGAGCTTTCTGCAAATCTCGACCGCAAACTATTTGTATGTCGCACTCCTCACATTTTTATCCCCAGGGAACAAATCTATATTTTATCTTTATTGCCCGCATGGAGCCAGCAGAATATCTCAATTACCAAACTGAGATAATTAATCGTATCCACAAATCAGGAGCCAGTTTGAGCCATCATCACGGCATAGGTAAAATGTTGGCTCCATGGCTAGAAGACTCCTTAGGTATTAACCAGCTAGCTGTTCTACGTGCACTCAAAAACCATTTCGATCCCCATAACATCATGAACCCCGGGGGGACGTTAGCATTGGATGAGGATTGAGAAATAAATCAATGAATCAGTCAATCTGCAGCTGTAGGTAAATAAATAAAAACAAAAATAACAAGTAACTGCCTCACTCTTCAAAAAGTTCCGTACTCAAATAACGTTCTCCCGTATCTGGCAGAATAACCACTATAAGTTTTCCTTCATTTTCAGGTCTTTTTGCCACTTGCAAAGCTGCTTTGACAGCAGCACCCGCAGAAATTCCGGCTAAAATACCTTCTTTTTGCATCAAATCTTTGGCCGTTCCCAGTGCATCTTCATTGTTAATCTGAATTATTTCATCTATTAATTCTCTGTTTAAAATTTCAGGAATAAAGCCGGCGCCGATACCTTGTATTTTATGTGCACCTGACTGCCCGCCGGATAAAACCGGCGAATCTTTTGGTTCCACTGCCACCGCTTTGAAAGTAGGTTTTCTTTTTTTGAGCATCTCAGCAATCCCTGTTATTGTTCCGCCTGTTCCTACTCCCGCAACCAAAATATCTACCCTGCCGGCAGTATCTCGCCAAATTTCTTCTGCAGTAGTTACACTGTGTATCTCCGGATTTGTCTGATTACTAAACTGCTGTGGCATAAAAGACAGAGGTTCCTCTTCAACTAGTTCTGTCGCTTTTCTAATTGCACCTTTCATCCCCTCTGCCCCAGGCGTCAGAACAACTTTAGCTCCCAAGGCAGCGACAAGCTGTCTTCTCTCTCGGGACATGGTCTCAGGCATAGTAAGAATCAGCTTATATCCTCTGGCAGCACAGACAAAAGCAAGCGCAATCCCGGTATTGCCGCTAGTAGGCTCAATGATTACCGTATCTTCGTTAATCAATCCTCTCTCTTCAGCCTCAAGAATCATGGCTACTCCTATCCTGTCCTTTATACTGCCTGCAGGGTTAAACGACTCCAACTTCGCTACTACTTCTGCCTTTGCTTTTTCTGTTACCCGGTTCAGCCTGACCAGAGGTGTATTTCCAATCAACTCTGTAGAATCACTAGCTATTCCTCTGACTAGCTTTAGTAACTCCAGTCCCCTGTATTCAAGTTTCTCCACTTCTTGAAAATTATTTGACATCCCAGTCATCTCCTTTCAAGTTGACAGCTATCGGCAAAAAAATCTTACTCTGTTTTTATCGCCTCTAAGGCGCTGATTTGTACCGCTCTTCTGGCGGGGAAATAACCAGACATTAAGCCTACCATAGTGGAAAATACCACTGCAGAAGCTGCCAACCACAGTGGAATTACCGATATTGTAGTCGGACCTACTCCGGGCATACCGCCACCCATCTTGGGACCTAGGAAAGTATTTAACAAATAAGATAACCCCACACTTAACAGCAACCCGATGATACCACCAAAAAGTCCAATCATAGCAGATTCAAGCAAAAAAAGATTTCTAATATCAACTAACTTACAACCCAAAACTTTCATAATACCAATTTCTCGCGTTCTTTCATAAATAGACATAATCATCGTATTCGCTATACCCAAAGCTGCCACAAAAAAAGCAATTGCGCCTATGCCTCCCAGTACTGCCTGGACTATCCGGGAGGCATTTTGCATCTCCTTGACTATATCAAGTATACTATGTGTATTAAACCCCATAGCTCTGATTTTATCCTGTACCTCTTCCACATCTTTTATATGCTCTACTTTAACTCGGACCTGATCATACGTTTCTTCTGTTCTCCTGCGATTCGATTGTCCGGTAGTTCTTAGCTTTCTTTCTTGGTCAGCAATCAATCTCCGCAAATAGTCAATGTTCATAAATGCTCCCCAAGAAAATTCGCTAAATCCCTCCGTATCCAGCAGTCCTACGCCAGTCACCCGAATACGCTTAGGTGTTGGTGGTGCTTCTCCCGGCGTTGCTCCTCCCGCTTTTTCCCACATCCCGCTATGATGCGGGTGTAACTCAAAGATCATAAAAATACTGTCCGCTAAAACATCTACCGCCGGCTGTGGCTTGTCAGAGGAAAACTCACCATTAACAGCAACCACTCCACCACGCATCACCATTCCCCCATCGCTGCGAGTTCTTGCTCTAGGGTCGCGAAACTGCATTGGTACTTGACCACCAAAAACAACAGCATTTGTATCTTCAACAGTTAGTAAGCGACCCTTTTCGAGTCCTAAATCAAAATAACCCATTACCTCGGGATTTATGCCCATAAGGCTTACATGTGCTTCATAACGACCTGATCTAAACTTAAAATGTCTACGCAGTATCTTCATCACTGCTTGAACACCGGCGATCTCATTTAGTTTGGCTACGGTTTCAGCATCAAGTTTGGCTACTTGCTCTCCCCTGCGGCCGGCAGCACCTCCTTGTGACACCTCCCGAACATGGTGTTCGTATTGCGGATGAACGTTAATTACATGCAAACTACCCATCTCGCCCATTTGTTCCATAAAGGCCACATTAAGTCCCACGCCTAATGATACCATAACCACTATGGAAGCAGCCCCAATAATTACGCCGATTACGGTTAAAATTGTGCGTGTTTTTTTTCTGAATAAGTTTTCCACGCTCATCTTGACCAAGTCTTTACTATTCATCAAGCATCAGCCCTTCTTCTCGTGCCAGCCTGCGCTTTTTCCTGATTTTCCTAACCACTACAGCTGTAATAACTAAAACAACCAGCACCAAGGCAGAAATAGCAACTTTGTTCAGACCCGGACCTTCTCCATTTCCACCGGGGTAAAGTTCGCCGTTTGGCCTTATGGGAAATTCTCCCTCGCCGATATTAATATCTCCAGCTTGCATTTCCGTGACCATAACAGTAAAATCTTCCCTAACTTCAATACTCCTGCCCATATCATCCTCAAACGCAAATATCAAACTGCCTTTTTGTTCGCCTACTGCCAGCGGCATTATACTGGCTTCAAAAAAATCGCTTGCTCCCGGTGCAAAGTTACCGACAAAAAAACTAAGTGCTTCACCTTCAAAATCACCTTCAACCCTAACCAGCAGGTTATTTAAGGTGCTTCTACCCATATTGTAAAAATCAGCATATATGAAGATCGGCATACCCATTGATGCTACTGGCGGTATCTCTAGGTTATCAATTTTTAGCCGTGGTTCTTGTATTACCGGCAAACTTATTTCTATATCCGCTGTATGCTGCTGTACTTGCCTAGCCTCACCACGCAATCCCAATTCGTCTTCATACTCTAATTTAATAGTTAAAGGATATGACTTGCTTACCAAATCCACTTTGGGAAACAGCCTAATACTTCTTTCAACTCTTCCTCCGGCAGCTATGTAGTCGATAAAAAACATATTACTGCCTTTGACCGGGGTAAAAGAACCATCAGCGGAGGTTATAGTGGCTTTGATATTCCTGACGGAAAGAAGTTTGTTTGTGTTGAAAAAAGACAATGTTAAATCAAATTCTTCACCCGCTTTTATTTCAGCTTTTATTTTCTCTTCTCCCACTGTAAATTTGTCGATGATTATTTTGGGTACTGTCTGCCCCAGCTCATTGCCCCCAATATTTACACCCACATATTGTGTCGCACTATGCTTAATACTCTCATTTCCTATCATTTCTTCATACTCTATGTTTATAGGGATAGCATAATTCTTAGAGGCAGCATCTGCAGTGGTGCTTAGTAAAAACGTAATGCTTTTTGTTTCACCTGCTGCCAGTCGGGGATGGATAATTGTATCTAGCGACTTCGGAATAATATCACCACCGGTACCAATAGTTATTTTCAAGTTCTGGGCGTCTATAGCAGCAGTGTTTTTTATATCAAATGTAATAGCAAAGTTTTCTTGTGTGTCTACTGCTTGCTCCGGCACCTGCAGATTTTCAATAATTACTACTGGTTTATCATTCGCTACCCCTGCTAAATCCAGTTGAACAAAACCAGGAGTTTCCAACAAATATTTATTATTGCCATGATCTCGGTAGGATACCCTGACATCAAATTGCAAAATAGAACTGCGAGCATTAGCAGCAACCATAAGATCATAATAGACTTTACCTGTTCTTTTCCCTGTAATTCGCTTTAGACGACGTTCATTCGTAGAATTAAACAATCTTAGTTCATTATTGTTCTGACCCATTAAATGAACAACTACATCGTCTGCCGGCATTGTTCCCATGTTTTCCAGCAAAATGTATAGCGTTACCACCTCGCCTCGCCGTGCCTCTGGCGTACTAATACCCATATCTTTAATGATTAGCTCAGGTGGCGTTCTGGTGTTCGTAACCTTGATTTGAATAGTTTCGCTGGAAGTAAAAACGTCCTTAAACGAGTTTAAGTACCTATAGTTAATCTTTAACGTATAATTACCTGCGGCAGCAAGAGAATTAATCCTAAACGCAAACTCCACATCTTCTGTTCTGCCAACTCTTATTCTATCGATTCTTCGTATCAATCTCGCATCTTTGAAATCTAGATAAGGCTGCAGCTCTTTGTCAAACTCAAGTGTAACCTCTACATCTCTTGCCGTATGGTTTGCATTAATTATAATTGGTAATGAAAGAATCACCTCTCTTCCTGCCGGTAGTACAGGTCTGCTAAAGTTATGCTCTAAACCTACCAGGGGATCAAATTTACGTGTATCTATCGGAGTGGTTATTGCTGATGGGGTAGTCGCCTCAACAGAAGTAAAACTAATAGACTGCATAAATAACAAAACTACCAAAAAAAATAGCATCAATGTCTTTTTTGCTATTATTCTATTAATGTTCATTAACAAATTCCTCCTGTACTTTGTTATTAACCGTATCATTCATAACAATTTTTTCTATCCTGCCGTCAAATAAATGTATTACTCTATCTGCATAGGCTGCAATTTGCAAATCATGTGTTACCAATACCAACGTTTGCTTATTCCTTTTAGCTATAGAGACAATAAGCTCCATCACCTCTTGTGTGGTTTTAGAGTCTAAGTTACCCGTGGGTTCATCCGCAAATACAATTTCCGGCAAAGCAGCAAAAGCTCTAGCAATACCAACTCTTTGCTGCTGTCCGCCACTCATTTGGGTTGGTTTATGCCACATTCTATCCCCCAGGTTAACAGCTTTCAACATTTTCCTAGCTATTTCCTCTCGCTGTGATTTTAGCATCCCTTTAAATATCAACGGTAAAGCTACATTTTCTAAAGCAGTAAGAGAGGGTAGTAGGTTATAAGACTGAAATATAAAACCGACATGTTTTTGCCTAAATAAAGCTAGCTTTTTTTCACTCATTTTACCGATATTATATTTGCCGATTTTTATTTCTCCCTTCGTTGGTCTTTCCAATCCCGCCATCAAATGCAATAAAGTAGACTTTCCCGAACCGGAAGTACCGCAAAAACAACATATTTCCCCCCGTTCGATAACAAGATCTACCTCATCTAAAGCCACTACTTTCTCACTACCTAATTTGTAAATCTTAGATGCTTTTTTGATTTTAATAATCTCCAATTGTTATTTCTCCTTCCTATCGGCATCACAACCCTTCTTAATAAACCACTACCGTATAGCCTTATAATAATAGTAACTATTCAGCTACAGCCAGTTTCCAATTAAAAACCGGTGAACAATGGATCATAAACTAGTTGCCAGTTGCCAGTTGCCAGTTAATTATTGTATAGCAAATTGGAGCCCCGTAACCCCGTAACCACTGTAAACTGTAAACTGTTAACTGTAAACTGTTAACTGTTAACTGTTAACTGTTAAATAATACCTCTGGTTTCCTTTGGTAATACAAGCAAATTGTCTTAAG
>CAZIRG010000089.1:0-6659 GCA_964541505.1 uncultured Syntrophomonadaceae bacterium
TCTTTTAGTTTCTTATTCATTGACAGGCTGTAAAATTGTATATATAATTGCTGTATAAAATGTTGGTTGGCAGTTAACCTATAACTGATATGAGTTTGTTGACAAGTGTTAGTTTTTGACTTATATCAATATAGCAGGGCAAGAAGGGAGTAACAGTATTGAAAACAAATGAAATACGCCAGCTTTTTTTAGATTTTTTTGCTAAAAAGGATCATATTATATTGCCTAGTTTTCCTTTAATTCCTCAAAATGACCCTTCGCTTCTTTTGATAGGAGCAGGAATGGCTCCCTTAAAATCATACTTTACGGGACAGGAAGTTCCACCACATAACAGGATTGCTACCTGTCAGAAATGTGTGCGAACTCCTGATATCGAAAGAGTAGGTAGAACGGCTAGGCATGCTACTTTTTTTGAAATGCTGGGTAATTTTTCTTTTGGAAATTATTTTAAAGAAGAAGCTATTTACTGGGCATGGGAATTTGTTACAGAAGTTCTAAACCTCCCTCCGGATCGTTTATACAGCAGTGTTTATCAGGACGACGAGGAGGCTTTTGCTATTTGGAATAAAAAAATAGGTTTATCTCCAGAGCGTATAACCCGTTTAGGGAAAAAAGATAATTTTTGGGAAATTGGAACAGGTCCCTGTGGCCCTTGTTCTGAGATATATTATGATTTAGGCGAAGAAGAAGGTTGTGGTAGCCCGGATTGTAAAGTTGGGTGTGAGTGTGATCGTTTCTTAGAAATATGGAATCTGGTCTTTACGCAGTTTAACCGCCAAAAAGACGGTATCTACGTTCCGCTGGAACAAAAAAATATCGATACTGGGGCAGGGTTAGAACGTATAGCTGTAGTTATGCAAGGGGCAAAAAATCTTTTTGAAATTGATATTGTTAAACCGCTGCTGGATCTTTTTACTTCTTTTACCGATGCTACCCATGGTGTCGATACTTCACATGATGTTTCTTTGAAAATAATTACAGAACATTTTCGTGGGGTGTCTTTTATGATTGGAGACGGTATACTGCCTAGTAACGAAGGACGAGGTTATGTTTTAAGAAGGTTATTGCGACGGGCGATTCGTCATGGCAAACTTTTGGGTTTGGAGGATTCTTTTATGCATAAGGCTGTGCCATTGTTGATAAATATTATGGGAGAGACCTACCCTGACTTGGCGCAGCGAGAAACCTATATTGCCCAAGTAATAAAGAGGGAGGAAGAACGGTTTTTGGCTACATTAGATGCTGGTACTCAGATGCTGGAGGGACATATCCATCAATTAAATGAACTAAACAGTACTACTTTAGCTGGAGAAGCAGCTTTTCGTCTTTATGATACTTTTGGTTTTCCTCTGGACATGACTAAAGAGATTTTGAGAGAAAATAATTTGACTGTTGACGAAGATGGCTTTAACAGGGCTATGGAAGAACAAAGAGAAAAAGCACGCTCTGCTCGAACTCAGAAACGAGAGAAAAGTGAAGATAATACTATTTTTAAAGAGATAAAAAATTTAGATACATATTTTACTGGCTATGACACCTTTAGCTCTAGGGGAAAAGTGCAGGCTTTATTGAGCAAAGAAAAGGTGTTGACGGAGGCTGTTGCCGGGACGGAAGTACTAGTAGTTATGGACTCTACTCCCTTTTATGCTGAAAAAGGAGGGCAAACAGGGGATAGCGGAACATTAAGTGGCGATGGGCTCACAGTAAGCATAAATGATACCCGGCTTTCTCCATTTGGACAGGTTTTACATCAAGGATGCGTAGAGGTAGGAACCCTTAAAGCAGGTATGGAATTAACCGCAGAGATTGATGTGTCAAAACGCCGTAAGATAATGGCTCATCATACGGCTACGCACCTTTTGCATAGAGCGCTAAAAGCTGTTCTGGGAGAGCATGTTAATCAAGGAGGGTCATTAGTTGCCTCGGATAGGCTTCGCTTTGATTTCAACCACTTTGGACCAGTTACGGCAGAAGAAATAGAAAAAATAGAAAATATTGTTAACGAGAAGATATGGCTTAACCTACCGGTGACAGTTGAATTGTCTTCCTATCGTCAAGCTCTACAAGAAGGGGCGGTGGCTATGTTTGAAGAGAAATATGGTGATGAAGTACGGGTTGTGAAAATTGGAGATTATTCCAGAGAGCTTTGTGCAGGCACACATGTGGCAGCGATTGGAGAGTTGGGGCTTTTCAAGATTATCTCTGAATCCGGCATCGGGGCTGGATTGCGGCGCATAGAGGCTGTGGCCGGTGTGGTTGCTTACAATTATTTTCGGGAAAAAGTAAAGATTTTGGAGGATATAGCCAAAACATTAAAGACTTCTCCCGAATTTTTAGTAAACAAGACAACAGAAATACTGGAGGAGCTAAAGAAAAAGCAAAAGGAAAGCCAACAATTGGCAGATAAACTCTCAGCTAAGGGTGTGGAATCTCTTTTAAAAGAAGTTGTGCGAGAAAACGGTTTGGCAGTATTAAGTGCTCAGCTTCCTGAGCAGGGAATAGATAGCTTGCGCACTACAGCAGATTATCTGAAAGAGCGGCTGGGTTCTGGTATAATAGTGCTTGGTTCTGTTTGGAATGATAAAGTTCAACTGGTGGCAGTTGTCACCAAAGATTTAGTAGAGCAAGGCTATCATGCTGGTAAAATTTTGCGCGAAATAGCAAAGATAACTGGCGGTGGCGGCGGCGGACGACCTGATTTAGCCCAAGCAGGTGGCAAAGATAAAACAAAGCTTCCTTTGGCTTTGGCCAGTGTGCAGGAGGTAGTTGGCAAATTAGTTGGGGCAAATTAGTTGGTAACGTGCGAGGTGTAAGGTGCGAGGTGTGAGGTGTGCTTTATTGTTGACAGTTGATGTGAAGTTAGAAATTAAAAATAAGAGGGGTGGTATGTATGGCGGAATCATTTGATAGAACTGTAAAATTTAAAGTTGAAACCGAAGAAGAGGAGATGAAGCCCCGAGATATCTTGCTTAAAGTACAGGCAGCTTTAATAGAGAAAGGTTATAATCCTGTTAATCAGGTAGTTGGTTACCTTCTTTCCGGTGACCCTGCTTATATCACCAGTCATGATCATGCTCGTAATCTTATACGGAAAATTGAAAGAGACGAATTGTTGGAAGAATTGGTGAAGAAATATTTATTGGAGGCAGAAAAAGATTAAACCTTTTTTTAGTATTAAAGACAGAAAACTATTAGGCAAATCCGGCATCAAAGTATCTCCACTTTGTTTCGGTGTTTTGACAATGGGCCCTCTGCAATCTTCTTTATCTGTGGAAGAAGGGGCATCTTTGCTCTCTTACGCCTTGGAGAGGGGTATAAATTTTTTTGATACGGCTGAATCCTATGGTACCTATCCTTATATTAAAAAAGCTTTCCAGAACAGCCGGAAAAATGTTGTTGTGGCTAGTAAGTCTTATGCTTATACTCGAGAAGCAATGAAAAAAAGCGTTCAGAGAGCTTTGGAAGAGATGGGGTTAGACTACATTGATATATTTTTACTGCATGAGCAAGAGAGCATTTTAACCCTCAAAGGGGGGCATAGACCAGCTCTGGAATATTTGATGGAAGCCAAAGAAGAAGGGTTAGTACGAGCTATCGGTTTATCTACACATTCTCCTGCAGGGGCAATGGCGGCAGTACAGGCTAGCGAAGTTGATATTTTACATCCACTTATAAATAAAAAAGGTCTTGGTATTAGGAACGGTAATAAGGATGAAATGGAAGCTGCTATAGAAAAAGCCAGTGCAGCCGGAGTTGGTATATACGGCATGAAACCATTAGGAGGAGGGCACTTGATATCGAGGGCAGCAGAAGCCTTTGATTACGTTTTGAATCTTCCTGGAATAGTTTCAACAGCCGTAGGTATGCAGTCAAGAGATGAAATAGATGCTAATTGTTATTATCTTTCAGGAAAGAATCCACCACTAGAAATACAGAAGAAACTTGCTTTTCAAAAACGTCGTCTTTTGGTTCAAAGCTGGTGTGAAGGCTGCGGGCTCTGTGTTTCTGCTTGTTCTTCTCAAGCGTTGTTATTGGAAGATGGCAAGCTTAGAGTTTTACCGGGAAAATGTATTTTTTGTGGTTACTGTGGTGCAAAATGTCCGCATTTTTGTCTAAAAATCATCTAAGGGGAATAAGTGTGCGTATAATGTCTTTAGATCTGGGAGAGAAAACTATTGGAATAGCTGTGAGTGACCCCTTGGGAATTATCGCTGGAGGGTTGCCTACTTTATGGCGTCAAAATATAAAAAAAGATTTACAGTATATATTTGACTTAGTTAAAGAGAGAGAAATAGCTAAGGTAATAGTAGGATTACCTTTAAATATGGATGGTACTTGCGGCACTGCAGTGGAGCGAACGGAAAACTTTGCACTTAGGTTGCGTGGAAGGTTGTTAGTTCCGGTAGAATTGTGGGATGAAAGGCTTTCTAGTAAAACAGCGGAAAAAGTATTAATTGAAGGTGGTATGAGGAGAGAAAAGAGAAAAAAAACAGTAGACAAATTAGCTGCTGTGGTGATCCTGCAAAGTTATCTGGATGCTAAGAATTAAATTAAGAGAGGATGGAAATGTTAATGCCTGAAAAGGACGACTTCCTGGTTTTACTGGATGAAGAAGGAAATGAACACGAATTTGAAGTAATTGACTTTTTGCAGGTTAACGACAAAGATTATGTTATCTTGACTTCTCCGGTTGAAGAAGATTTTGAAGAAGAAGGTCTGGAATTAGAATGGGATCTAGATGATGAAATGGAGAATTCTCAAGAGGTTGTTATTTTCCGTATTGTTAATATGGGAGAGGAAAATCAGTTTTTGATAATAGTAGAAGATGAGGCAGAGTGGCAGAATGTAGTTGATGCTTGGGAGACGCTTGCGTAAGGTTGTGAGGTGAGGAAATTGCTTCAATTAGAATCAACAACACGCTTTTTATGGGCTTTTTTGCTAGCAGCTTTAGTTACTTTTGTGATCTTCATGGGGCAGGGAATTAGTTACCTTTTTTTAGCAGGAGAAATTTATGATCAAGAAGTTTTAAGTGTTCACATTCCTCCTGGAGCTTCGGCACATACTATTTCTCTAATTCTGGCAGAAGAGGGCATTATAAGCAATGCATCTCTTTTTCGTTTTTATGCAAGCTACAAAGGGCTGGACCAAAAATTACAAGCAGGAGATTTTAAGCTTTACCGGAACATGAGTTTGGCTGATGTTTTAACAAAACTTATGGGAGGACAGATTCAGCGAGAGCAGGTTAGGATTATGATTCCGGAAGGATTAACTGCTATACAGACAGCCGCTTGCCTAGCTGAAGCAGGATTGGGAGAAGAAGAACAATTCCTTGCCCTTATGAGTTCGAGAGATGCTTTTGATACTTTTTCTTTTTTACAAGAGGTTCCCTTGGAACGATCTTTTCCTCTTGAAGGGTATATTTTCCCTGACACCTATGATGTGCATAAAGATGCCGGGGAAAGAGAAATTTTAAATATGATGCTACAAAGATTTGCTTCCTTTTACACCCTTTCTGTGCAGAAAAGGATAGAAGAAATGGATTTTTCTTTGCATGAGGTAGTTACCTTAGCTTCTATCGTTGAAAGAGAGGCCATTGTAGATGAAGAAAGACCTCTGATAGCAGCAGTATTTCTCAATCGTCTCCAAAGGGGTTGGCTTTTGCAGTCTTGCGCTACAGTTCAATATGCCCTGGGTGAAGTTAAGCCAGTACTTCTTTACAAAGACTTAGAGATACAATCTCCCTATAACACCTATCTTTATCGTGGATTACCTCCGGGACCTATAGCTTCGCCGGGTGAAGCCTCATTGCAGGCTGTTCTTAATCCTGCTGATGTAGAATATATGTTTTTTGTTGCTAGGGGTGACGGCACAGGAAGACACTATTTTGCCAAAGACTTAGCAGGGCATAATAAAAACAAAAGAAAAGCAAGGGAGAATTAAAGGAAGTGATGCTAATTTATGCTCAAACAGGAACTTTTAGCTCCTGCCGGCAATATGGAAAAATTGCAGGTAGCTATAACTTATGGAGCTGATGCCGTTTATTTGAGTGCTCATTCTTATGGGCTACGTGCGGCAGCAGGAAATTTCACTTTTCAAGAGATGCAAGAGGCAGTCACTTATGCTCATTCGCAAGGCGTGAAAGTTTATGTGACTGCTAATATTTTTGCCACTAATGCTGATATTAACAAGGCAGTTGAGTATTTTAAAAAAGTAGCGGCGACAGGAGCCGATGCTTTAATTATAAGTGATTTAGGGATGTTTTCTCTGGCTAAAAAAACAGTCCCTGCTCTTTCTGTCCATATCAGTACCCAGACCAATACCACTAACTGGGCAAGCTGTTTGGCGTGGCAGGAGCAAGGGGCTGAGCGTGTTGTCCTAGCTCGGGAAGTTTCTCTTCAGGATATTAAAGAAATAAAAGAAAAAACAGAAATTAAACTAGAAGCCTTCATACATGGGGCTATGTGCCTGGCTTATTCAGGTAGGTGTTGGCTTAGTGCTCACTTGACGGGCAGGTCGGGTAATCGGGGAGAATGTGCACACCCTTGTCGCTGGGAGTACCACCTGATGGAAAAATTGCGACCGGGAGAATATTTCCCGGTAGAAAAAGATAAAAAAGGAACTTATATTTTCGGCCCGGCAGATTTGTGTCTGCTGGAACA
>CAZIRG010000090.1:0-6652 GCA_964541505.1 uncultured Syntrophomonadaceae bacterium
TTTACAGTTTACAGGGGTTACGGGTGAGGTTTCTAATGGTATAAACAACGTAACTACTCAGCCTAAGAGACTAAGGTTTTTATAGTATATATAACCGTTCACGCTAATGTGTCATGATTCATGCTGCCATGTCATTTCGACCAAAGGGAGAAATCTTTACCAGCCAGAACTCAGGTCTTCCCAGTTTGGGTTCATCTGGTCCACCAATTGATTCTTCTTCTCTCTTCGCCATTTTTTTATTTCTTTTTCTCTGGCAATAGCAACAGTTACGTCTTAAGGTTCCTCCCTTCGGTCGAAATAACAATATGGGCGTGAACGGTTACTAAACAACAACCGTAAAACCTTCGTCCCCCCGTTAACAGTTAACCGTTAACTGTCAACTGGTAACTGGTAACTTAGTTGCCTTTGGTGGTATATAATGACAACTTTTGCTTTATATAATAGCGAGCCATTTTCCGATCATCAAAATCAATAATTTTATCAGCAAAAATCTGGTATGTTTCATGACCTTTACCGGCAATTAACACCACATCTTCTGCCCTTGCTCTGTAAATAGCTGTCTTTATAGCTTCTGCACGATCCGGTATAACCTCATATTTGCCTCTATAAATATTATGATCAATACCACTCAAAATATCAGCTTCAATACGAAAAAGAGACTCTGTGCGAGGATTATCGTTAGTAATGATAGCATAGTCACTATACCTAAGAGCTATACTTCCCATGAGAGGACGCTTGCTTCTATCTCTGTCACCACCACAACCAAAAACTGTAATTAAATTTCCTTGGCAAAACCTCTCCGCTGTAGAAAGAACATTCTCCAACCCATCAGGCGTATGAGCATAATCTACGATAACAGTAAAATCCTGACCTGCCTCTATTTTTTCAAAACGACCAGGAACACCTGAAACTTCTTCCAAAACATTTTTTATTATTGCCGGATCAACATTTTCTTTTAAAGCTACTGTGATAGCTGCTAAAGCATTATAAACGTTGAAAAGCCCTGTGATTTTCAAATTAAGTGAAAATGCTTTCTGGTGAGCATGAACAATAAATGTAACTCCTGATGGGGTAACTTTGATATTTTCTCCTTTAACATCTGCTGCTTTTTTTATCCCGTAAGTTACTATTTCGGAGACAGTCGCCTTTTTTATATACAAAGCATTTTTATCATCATTATTGATAACGACATAATTACCTTCTTTCTTAGGTATATTCAGGAATAGTTTTGCTTTAGCTTGTAGGTAAGCAAGAAAGGTTTTATGGAAATCTAGATGATCTTCTGTTATGTTAGTCAAAACAGCAATATTAAAATCACAGTCATCTACCCGGTGCAAAGCCAAAGCATGAGAAGATACTTCCATAGTACAGTAAAAAATTTTTCTGTCAACCATTTCTCTAAATATTTCATGTAAAACCGTGGCCTCAGGAGTAGTTGCCAGTACAGGATATTTTTCCTGACCTATTTTGTAACTAACGGTTCCAATCAAACCTGTTTTTATTTGTTCCTTTTCTTGCATAAGTCTATCAATAAGATGCGTAGTTGTTGTCTTGCCATTTGTGCCGGTTACCCCAATAAGACGCAAGGAACGAGAGGGCTCCTGAAAAAAAATCGCAGAAATCATAGAAAAAGTCATACGCACATCAGAAACTTCAATTATAGTACAATTAGATAAATACTCTATATTTCTAGAAACAATAACAGCAGCAGCACCTTGGGAGATAGCTTTTTCAATAAACTCATGTCCATCAGTTTTTGTACCAGGTAAGCAAACAAAGAGATATCCTGCTTTTACTTCTCTTGAATCATAAGCTATTCCCTTGATCTGAATTTCAATAGATCCAATAATCCTTTTTGTTGGCACTTGCCGTAATATTTTTTTCAATAGCATCTTTTACATCTCTTCTCTCGTATTACAGTTATCAGTTATCAGTTTACAGGGGTTACGGATAATTAAACATAAACTAACATTTATTGATAAGCACAGCAACAATAATTAGCATTGATGGATAAAATTAATTATAAAATATTTAGAAATAGACGCTGATTTATTATGATTTTTTTATGATTATAATTTTAATATTTTCATATAAATCATATTTCATCATATTAAATCTGCGTCATAATCTTGCACAGTTCTTAATCTCGCAAGTCAAACTCCAAAACAACAGTACTCCCAGCAGGTATATACTCTAACGGCAAAGGCTCTTGCCTAATAACTGTTCCTGAACCATAACTTCTCATTTCTAAACCTAGCCAGTTCAAAATTTTAACAGATTCACGCATTGTCCTGCCTGAAAAATCTGGCAGCTGGACTTCCCCTCTTTTTCTACCTAAATATACCAGAACTTCAGTCTGCAAAGGCACTTGTGCTCCTGCCATCGGAGTTTGTTCTTTAATTCTTATTCCCGCTCCTACCGGCTTAATAACCAAACCAGCTGCATCTACCGTTAACCCAGCTTCCTTCAAGGTCGAACCAGTAAGATTAGGGACCCTTACCAATTGACGTTCAAGATTAATATTTTCTTCTGCTTCTGGTGGAATCCCGAGGTATTTTATAATATCCCTGGCCATACGCTTAAAAATGGGAGCGCTTATCTGTGACCCCCACTGAGAACCTCTCTTAGGGGCATCTACTGCTACATATATTAAAACCCTAGGATCATCCAAAGGGAAAAACCCTATAAAAGAAAGAATAAATTCTCCTGCAAGGTAGCGGCCGTCTGCTCCTACTTTTTGAGCTGTCCCTGTTTTCCCTCCAATTCTGTGCCCTGTTATGGCAGCATTCTTGCCGCTTCCCTCCATAACAACCTGCTCCATAATATATTTAAGTTTCTGGGAGGTTTGAGCAGAAATAACCTGTCGCAACAATTTTGGTTCTTTTTTTTTCAATATGTTTTCATCAACATCTCTAATTTCTTTTACCACATAAGGCTCCATCAGGTACCCCCCGTTAACCATAGCCGCTACGGCCATAACCTGTTGTAGAGGTGTCACTGAAATCCCCTGCCCAAAAGAAGTCGTCGCCAGTTCAACAGGACCTACTCGCTCTAGAGGAAACAATATTCCAGAACTTTCTCCCGGCAAATCAATGCCTGCTCGGCTACCAAAACCAAAGCTTCTGATATAGCGAAATAACGTTTCTGCTCCCAAGCGTTGCCCCAGGGTCATAAACCCTGGATTACACGATAATAATACAGCTTCCAAAAAAGTAATCGGGCCATGTCCTCCCCGACCATAAGTCCAGCATTTTATGTCATATCCCGCTACGTTCAAGCTTCCCCCACAAAAAAAACCTTCCGTCATATTGAAAATATTTTGGTCAATGGCTGCAGCCAAAGTAACCAATTTAAAAGTAGAACCGGGCTCAAAAGATTTACTTATAGGAGCTATTCGCCAGTTTTCTTCTGAATAAGCTGCAAAATCAGCAGGAGTAAAATCGGGCTTGCCAGCCATGCCTAATATTTCCCCTGTACGCGGATCCATTGCTATGGCCAAAGCTTGGATAGGTTCATGTTCCAGCATACCTCTATTCAATTCTCTTTCTAAAATAAATTGTATAGTTTCGTCTATAGTTAATATCAAGTCAGCGCCGTCCTTGGGCGGGCTTAGACGCAATCCCCCTTGTGGTATCCTTCTTCCCCGACCATCAGTTTGAAAAATTATACGACCATCTCTTCCTTTAAGAACTTCCTCATACCTAATTTCTAATCCACTCCAACCTTGGTCTACACCTACAAACCCTAAAACTTGAGAGAGAAGATTGTCATTTGGGTAATAACGTTTACTTTCCTGAATAAATCCAATACCGGGAAGAGCTAGTTTTCTGATTTGTAAGGTTATTTCACTATCTACCTGTCGACTAATAAAAATTGAAGAAAGGTTCGAGGTGACTTTGTGTAGTATTTTTTCGTAGTCAATTTGCAATATTTCTGCCAATTGACGGGCAGTTCCTTCAGCATCATCTATCTGGGGGGGGTATGCAACTATCGTTTCCGCAGCAATATTGCCTGCCAAAAGTCGCCCATGACGATCATAAATATTGCCCCTAGGAGAACGAGCAGGTACTCCTCTAGTCCACTGTTCCCAGGCTAAATCACCATATTTATCTGATTTTACCAGTTGTATCCAGGCAAGTCTGCCAACAAGAACTAAAGCAAATAACGTAAAAAGAGCAAAAAAGATTAATAGCCTTTTCCTTAATTTTAAAGAAGTTACTATGCTTTCAGGTATCAAACTGCACACTCTCCTCCATTATAAGGGAAAAAAGACGAAAAGGAGAAGAGGCTAAAAGAGGCACGAGAAAAAGCTCTCATTTTTTTGGAGATTGGAGGTGGGAGGTGGGAAAGTTGTAAGTAATACCTCTCTTAACCTCGTCCTCTCTTAATCTTTTTATCTCTTATAATCTTTTTATCTCTTAACCTTTTTACCTCGTTTCCCTCTTAGTCTCTTAGTCTTGTTCTCTCTTAATTAATTTTGCAGAGAAAGAAAAATAAACTGGCTGCTATCAGGATAAACCAAACCCAATTCGTTTTTAGCAATACTCTCTATCCTTTCAAGGGAATTCAGAGTAGCTACTTCCAGCCGCAAAGCCTCTCTTTCTTTAATCAAAGAATTTAACTCCTTTTGAATCCGGCTTATTTGATAGTTTGCACCAACTATAGCTGTGTAGTGCGCAGTAACTGAAACAGCCAGCAAAACAACAACGGTTATCAAAATTATTTGAGCATACTTCTGAATACTGACTGTCTTATTCCTGACTGTCCTACGAGGATTTTCTTTTCTTTTCGGCTGGTATTGCCTAGGTACCGTCGCAGTTGCATAAGAGAAATTCTTTCTTGCTGCTAACAATTTTTATTCACCTGCCTTTTCGTTTAGAACCTGGCATTTTTCTATTATTCTCAACTTAGCACTTCTGGCACGGGGATTGTCCTTTATTTCAGTATCTCTAGGCACAACCGGTTTCTTTGTGATTATAGTGAAACATCCTTTCCCTTTACAAACACAGTAGGGCATCCCTGGAGGACAAAAACACTCACCTTGCAATTGTCGAAACACCTTTTTAACCAAACGGTCTTCTAAGGAATGAAAGCTTATAGCTCCCAATTTACCTCCAGGGAGAAGCAAAGAGGCAGCATCTTGCAATACAGTAGGAATAATTTCCAATTCCCGGTTCACTGCTATGCGCAAAGCCTGGAAAGTTTTGCGAGCTGGGTGCCCTCCCTGCCGACGGTATCGTGCCGGAATCGCATCCTTAATTATCTCCACCAGTTCTCCTGTAAAATGTATTTTTCCTTTTCTTTCTCTGGTCAAAACAATAAATTCAGCTATCCGATGCGCCCATCTTTCCTCACCATAATTTTTTATAATATACGCTAGTTCTTTTATCGATAAGGTATTGATAAGATCTTCAGCTGTTGATTTTTCCCTCAAATCCATTCGCATATCTAGACGAACGTTTTCCTGATAAGTAAACCCTCTATCCGGATTATCAAGCTGATAACTGGATAGTCCAAAATCAAACAATATTCCATTGACAGCATTTATATTTAAATCCGCAACTATTTTTTTTAATGCTGAAAAATTTTCTCGTACAGGGATAAAGGATGACCCATACTCAGCCAGATTTTGACAAGCTGCCTCCAAAGCATCCCCATCTTTATCAATCCCAATCAAAATGCCACTAGGCATAATTTCGTTCAATATAGCCCAAGCATGTCCTCCACCTCCGAGAGTACAATCTATATAAATATCACCAGGTTGCGGTTTTAAACCTATAATCACCTCTGACATTAAAACAGATTTATGTTGAAATTTCATAAGCAACACCTTTTACGGTTTACAGAGGGTACGGGTTCATAGTTAATGGTTATATAACAACTTTAAAGTTAGAACTCTGCCATTTCTTCCGCAATTTTTTCAAATGACAGGTTAGCTTCGTTAGTATATTTTAGCCATTTCTCTTTGCTCCAAATCTCCATCCGGTTGGAAACTCCAATAACAACTACTTCTTTATCCAAAAAAGCATATTCTCTCAAATTATTAGGTATCAATACTCGCCCTTGCTTATCTGTTTCACATTCAACAGCACCAGAAAAGAAAAACCGTGTAAAAGCCCGGGCATCTGCTTTAGTAAAAGGCAGTGCTTTCAGCTTGTTTTCTAGTGATTTCCATTCTTCTTGTGGGTAAACAAAAAGGGAATTATCCAATCCGCGGGTAATGACAAACTTTTCTCCTAAAAGTTCCCGAAAACGGGCTGGAAGGATAATCCTTCCCTTTTTATCCAAACTATGTTGATATTCACCCATAAACATATTAGAAATCACCTCCAACTTTTCACTTCTCGCCACTTTCCACCACTTTTCACCACTTGCATTACTATTTCCACCTTCTTTTTAAAAATCCTTCTTTGAAATTAAATATTTTTAAATATTTTAAAATATTTTTTTATACAGAGACAGCCAAACGGTCACCCCTAACGACCAACTACTAATCTGGCAAGCAAAACGTCCCCTCACCATCAACTGTTAACTATCAACTATTGAAACAACAAAGTGATGTATCTTGGGATGACCAATAACCTAGAGCGGCACCTTTAAAGATTTCTCCCTTTGGTCGAAATGACATGGCAGCATGAATCATGACACATTA
>CAZIRG010000091.1:0-6617 GCA_964541505.1 uncultured Syntrophomonadaceae bacterium
GATGATTATGTGTCCAAGCCTTTCAGCCCTAGAGAGGTAGTAGCCAGGGTAAAAGCTCAGCTGCGCCGCGCCAGCGTTCTTTCTCCAGCAAACGGTGCTACCTCTTTGCGCTTTGGTGATTTGGAAATTGATACAGCAGGATATAGTGTTAAATTAAAAGGTAAGGCTGTTAGTTTAACAATCAAGGAATTTGAAATTCTAAAATTTTTGATGCTTAATCCAGGAAAAGTTTTTAGCAGAGAGCAACTTTTTGAGCATGTTTGGGGAGAAGAATGCTTGGGCGAGGGCAATGCCCTAATGGTTCACATCAGGCATTTACGGGAAAAAATAGAAGATGAACCTACTAACCCAGTGTATATTAAAACTGTCTGGGGTGTGGGGTATAAATTTGCAGGTGAACTTAAATGACCTTGGGACTAAAAGCCAAACTATATATATCTTTTCTTTTGGTAATTCTATTGCCTATTGGTGCTTTGGTCGGTTTTTATTTTTGGTCTATGCAAAGGATTATTGATGATACCCCCACGAAACTTTTTTCGCCATATTTTTCACGTAAGGTTGCGTCGGATATTGCGCAAGAATATATTTATAGGGGAGATTTACAAGAAGCGGCAAAAGTTTTGGAGGGCTTGCAGTTATCACCCGGGATGCGTATTGAAGTATTGGATATTTCTGGTCAGGTAGTAGCTGATACTGCAGGTAAAAGCATCGGGAATATAGTTACTCTGACAGAAATGTCACGCTTGCTATCTCTTGATGTTTTTGAACCTACAGAGCAAACTTTTTTCTCCAGGCAGCAGGCAGTGCTAACTGAGTCTGGGGAAAAAAGCGGTTTGACAGATATAGGAATTAGATTTATGTCTATGTTTATTCCTGGGCCGGGAGTATATACTCCGATTATTGAAGAGGGTATCAAGCAGACTCTTTTGGTTGCTAGCAGAGCTGCAGCACGAGGAGAAGTTCTCCCGGCCAGGTATTATGCAACAGTGCCGATAAATGTTGGTCGGGCTGATATTGGTTTTTTACTTATTTCGACACCTTTTCCGGATATATCTCCTCTTGTCGGTAGTATGCACCAGACGATTCTTGTTGGTGGTGTTACGGCCTTGTTGTTGATTTTTTTCTTAGGTTGGCTGCTCTCCAGCGGTATAATCCATCCTTTGAAAGCATTGAGTAAAGCTGCGGAATGCATCAGCCAGGGGGATTTTAATGCCAGAGTTACAGTTAAAACGCAAGATGCTTTAGGTAAATTGGCAGATTCTTTTAATCATATGGCTGAAAAACTGCAGCGCTCGAAAGAAGCTGAAAAATTAGCTATGGAAGCAAGGAAAGAAATGATTATCAATGTTTCACATGACTTACGCACGCCGCTTTCTGCTATTCGTGGCTATGTGGAAGGCCTGCAGGACGGTATAGTTTCAGAACCACAGAAAGTTAAACGTTATCTGGAGGTATTGCATAGCAAAGCTATCTATTTAGAAAGGTTAATTAACGACCTTTTTTGGCTAGCTAAGCTAGAGGCTGGGCAGTTGGAGATGAACTATGTGCAGGTGGGGGCTACGAATTTTTTAAATGAGTTGAGTGCAAAGTTTGCTGGCGATTTTCATGCTGCCGGCATATTTTTTTCTTCTCAGATTGCTGCTGATTTGCCAGAAATAAAAGTGGACAAGGGGCGTATTGAACAGGTTTTAAACAATTTGGTTGCTAATGCTTTAAGCTATACTTCTGCAGGGGGTAAAGTTACTTTAGAAGTTAGGCTCAAAGGGGCAGAAATTTTAGTTTCTTTGACTGATAATGGTGCCGGGATAGAACCAGCAGACCTGCCTTATATATTTGACCGTTTTTATCGTGGGGATAAAGCCCGCTCCAGTGTGAAGGGCGGTACGGGCTTAGGTCTTTCTATCGCCAGACAGATTATAGAAGCGCACGGCGGTCATATCTGGGTAGAAAGTACGCCGGGAGAGGGTAGTAGTTTTACGTTTACCCTGCCAGTTATACTTAGCAAGGCAAAGTAATCGTATTTTAAGAGAAAGTATTTAGGAGTCGGGAGGGGGTAGGAGCAAATATGTGTGGCTACTTAGGTAAGTTGGGTTAGGAGTGATTAATAGTTGGAGATTGTCAAAATCAAAAACGTATCTAAGATTTATAAATTAGGTAGTGAGAAAGTAGTGGCTTTAGATGAGTTGGATCTTGTTATCGAACGGGGAGAGATTTGTTGCTTTTGCGGTACTTCCGGTTCGGGAAAATCGACTTTATTGCATTTGATGGCGGGACTGGAAAGACCAACTAGGGGAGAAATAAAAATCGGCAAATATAATATCGGCAAAATGAGCGAAAAAAAACTTGCTTTATTCAGACAAAAACATGTTGGTTTTATATTTCAGTCCTACAATTTACTCCCTGCCCTTACCGCACAGGAGAATGTAGCTCTACCTTTGATATTTAAAGGGGTATCAAAATCCCAGCGAGAGAAAAAAGCCAAAAAAATGCTGCAAGATGTTAATTTAGGGGACAGGATACGACACAAACCAACTCAAATGAGTGGTGGGCAACAGCAAAGAGTTGGTATTGCCAGGGCCTTTGTTGCTTTGCCGGAAATTGTATTTGCGGATGAACCCACAGGTAATTTAGACTCTAAAACCACGCAAGAGGTGATGCAGCTTATTGTTTCCATGGCTAGGGAGAACAAGCAAACGTTAGTATTGGTAACACACGATCTGCAAATTGCAGCACATGCAGATAGGATAATACATTTATTTGATGGTAGGATAGAAAAAATTGTTGTTAATAACAAAACCAATAAAAAGCTAGAGGAGGAATTTGTGTATGAGCATTAACAGAAAAACAGCGAAAAAGACATGGGTGTTATTTTGCTTGGTAGTTTTGTTGGTCATGCAGTCTTTTAGTTTTAGTTCCGACTTTACTTCTGTTGCTGCGGCTGCGAGTAGAGATATTCAAATAACGACTTTTAGCACAGATAAAGATCCTAATCCTATTCAAAAAGATGATATGTTTACGATTACTGTGAACTTTAAAAATACTACAGCGGCAGCAATAAATGTTACAGGAGTTAGAGTAGATCTAGCTTCAGACTTTTTTAGATTGGGTGTGGGGGATACTGTTATGGGACCAGGGTCTGTGCTCTCTAATGTTCAAACTAGCGTATCCATAGATAGACTAAAACGAAAAAACGCTGGAGGAGAATTGATACTGATATTTTATTACACGATTGGGGGTATTGCCAAAACATCCAGACATACCTTATTTTTGAATGTAGCGGCAGAAAGAGAGAGTCCAGCACCTGTTGCTCCCACAGATACACGCCGTTTCGATCCGCTGGTGGGGATTGAAGATGACTTCAGCAGACCTGTGTTGGCGGCAGGAAGAGAAGTAGTTCTTTCATTGCCGCTCACAATCGGTACAAATCATGCGGCAAAAGATGTAGAGATCACGCTTGAGTTTGACGAAAAGTTGCAGCCTTACATAGATTTCATGGATGCTAAACTGTTGCAAAGAATAGACAGAATGCTAGCCAGAAAAACAGAGGATGTGGAGTTTACGTTTAGAATCTGTTCTCTTGCTGCAGCAGGGAACTATACGCTAAAGATTAACTACAGATACTTAAACTCGTTTAATGATGTTTTTACTTCTAGCGAAACTATTCAAATCAGGGTTACTAACACAAGAACGCTGCCCGAGCTGGTTATTAAAGATGTGGGTATCAGTACGCCCGAGGCACGGCGGGGCGAAGTGGTAACCCTATATATTCTGCTGGAGAACAGGGGATCATTGCCAGCAGACGATGTAGTTGTTCATTTAACTGGTCTAGACAATAATCTTCTGACACTATTCAATTCTACGAACGAACGTCGCCTGGGGCGAATTACAGGGAGAAGAACAGGTAAGGTCTATTATGATCTCATGGTTGCTACTAATGCTCGCAGTTCTAATTTGCAATTTAATGTCAAGGTAGCCTACCAAGACCATGGAAATAATAAGCACTCGCTGGAAAGCACGGGCTTTGCTCAACTAGATTTGGTGGGAGCAGCAGGTGACAAACCAATAGTGATCATTGAGAACCTGCAAGTACCGGAGCAAGCAGTGGACACACAAGAAAACTTTGCTATCACTTTTGATGTCAAAAATATTGCTGGCACAGATGCCCAGAATTTAAAAATAACTATTGGTACCGGTGGTAATATTATTCCGAAGTCGCTAAATACGATTATACACCCCAGACTAGCGGCAGGTGAAATAAAAAACGTTACATTTTTATTAAGTGCTACCGCAGATGCCGCTCCCAAGAATCATGCTATTCCCATCAATATAGAGTATGAAGAAATAATAGGAAATGAGAGCATTAAGCATAGTGCAACACAATATGTGGGTGTAAATATTGCGGGCAACGAACGGGGGCAGACAGTGCCCAAAATCATCATTGACAAATTCACAGTGGGGGAAAACGAAATACAAGCCGAAATAAAAGCTGGTAAAGCATTTGATTTGACGTTATCTTTCTTTAACACAAATAAGCTCCTCTCCGTCAGAAACATCAAAGCCACCATAACCTCCGGTGATGGCTCTTTTACCCCAGTTAAAGGCAGCAATATGTTTTTTATCGACCATATAGCTGCTGGGGGAAGAGTTGAAAGAAGTATCAGGCTATTCCCCGAAGTGGATTTAGCGACCAGATCATATCTCTTAACCATCAAGCTGGAGTATGAAGATGAATTGGGGCTACGTGGCGCAGTAGGGCAAGGACAGCAACATCTAGCGAATATAGAAATAAGTTTGCCAGTAGTACAGGAACCACGGCTAAAAATTGATAATCTGGAGATACCATCAGCAGCGCAAATAGGTATGCCCGCCATCATATTTGCTGATTTTTACAATATGGGCAGAAGTACCTTAAATAATCTACTGGTCAGAGTTGAAGGTGATTTTGAAGGTGAAGCGCTTAGCTGGTTTGTTGGTAACTTTTTTAACTGTAGCTGGTGTAATTATTGGGACTGCTTCCATAGTGGTTATGGTGTCATTGGGCGTGGGTCTTAACGTGGCTTTCATGGAACAAATGGGTGAAATGGGTAGTTTGCATGTGATTACTATTCATCCCCAACACGATCCACGCGCTTGGGAGATGGAACAAAAAGGTACTGCTGGTCGCAGAGGACAGCAAGTGGCTAAACTTGATGTTGAAACCGTAACAAAAATAAATGAGATTGCTGGTGTTCAGGCCGTGATGAAGATACTACGCAGGAGTTTTCAATTTAGATCAGGTCGCTATGAAACACACGTAAACCTTATGGGAATAAACCCTGAAGTGATGGGCTATTTTGATTTAGGGCTCGAAAAAGGACGCTTGCTAACTGTTGAAGATACAAATGCTGTTGTCTTTGGCGGTCAGGTACCACTGCGATTTCACAATCCTAGGGCAAGAAATCGTGAGGGTTTTCCTGACGGAAGAGTGGTAAGGTTTGGCGGTGGAGGAGGAATGGTCGTTAATGGTGAGGTCAAACATGTTAGACCGCAGCCGGAGGTAGATGTTCTAGCGGACAGTCTTTTTATGACTTTTGAGGGACATCATGGAGGGATGTGGGAAATGCCTAGAATGCCGGGAGAAGCAACGCAGGGCGAAACACCGCCACCACCTAAACGTATCAGGGTGACAGGAGTAGGCTTACTGGATACGGAGGGATTTGGCGAATTTTCCTGGGGAGCCTTTATGAATATTGACTATTTGCGAAGATTGATTACTGATCATGAAAGAAGGTTAAGAGCTGCCGGGCAGTCGGGTCAAAGAAGAAGAACAGAGGAAACGTATGACCAAATCCAGGTTAAAGTAGAACATATAAGAGATGTGGAAGGGGTGCAAGATAAAATCAGGGCTATGGGGCTTACTCCACGTAGTATAATTGATATGGTAAGGGAAATGCAAAATGCTTTGCGCATAATACAGGCAGTCCTCGGAGGGATCGGTGCAATTGCTTTTTTTGTAGCGGCTCTGGGCATAACAAACACGATGATTATGTCTATATATGAAAGAACAAGAGAAATCGGTGTCATGAAGGTTTTAGGTTGTAAGCTAAATGACATTAGAAATCTTTTTTTGTTTGAATCAGCGATGATTGGACTTTTTGGTGGTGCGATCGGGTTGCTGTTAAGTGAGGGATTATCTTTCCTACTTAATACTTTTCTAGGTCCCATGATGGGTGGCGACATGCCTGGCGCAGGTCCGACCACAATATCGGTAATCCCGCTGTGGCTGGCAGTTCTGGCCGTGGCTTTTTCTACCATGGTAGGATTAATATCCGGTTATTTTCCTGCCAGAAGAGCGATGAAAATAAGTGCTCTAGAGGCGATAAAAACAGATTAAGATGTCAAGCTGAAAGGGGACAGGTTACGGCAGCTAAATAGGGGAGTTAAAAGTTTTTGTATGTGGGTTGCCCCGGGTTATAGCTGGTATTTTGGGACATTTAATGGCAGGGATTTTTTGATAATTTGGAGAAGAAAATTTGGAAGTGGCTAATAATTAGAGCCTCACTGGGGAGTATTAAAATGCTACTATGGCTGATAAACAGGATAAGATTCTTAAAAAAAGACATAGGTAAGCTTTGTAT
>CAZIRG010000092.1:0-6602 GCA_964541505.1 uncultured Syntrophomonadaceae bacterium
AGTCACTAACTTATTAACTTAACGTATAATTAGGCGCCTCTTTCGTTATCTGCACACTGTGTGGGTGGTTTTCCTTTAAGCCAGCACTGGTCACCCGGACAAACTTTGTTTTCGTTCTTAATTCCTCTAGGTTTTTTACACCACAGTACCCCATACCAGCTCTTAATCCTCCCATCAACTGGTAAGTCATCTCTCCTACTGTGCCTCGATAAGGCACTCGTCCCTCAATTCCTTCCGGAACCAATTTCTGGCTGTCCTCCTGAAAGTAGCGATCCTTGCTTCCTGCCTTCATAGCACTAATAGAGCCCATACCCCGGTAGACCTTGTAGCTTCTACCCTGGTAAATTTCCACATCTCCCGGACTTTCCTCCGTGCCGGCAAAAATACTACCTACCATAACTGCTGCTGCTCCAGCCGCCAGGGCTTTGGTAATATCACCGGAATATTTTATTCCCCCATCGGCTATAATCGGAACATCATACGGCTCTGCCCCTGCAACTGCATCCAGAATGGCAGTTATCTGGGGAACACCAATTCCTGTTACTACCCGAGTAGTACAGATAGAGCCCGGACCCACTCCTACCTTGATAGCATCTGCTCCAGCTTTGGCCAAGTCACGTGCACCTTCATAAGTAGCCACGTTGCCAACGATAACCTCTACATCTGGATAGCTGTCTTTCATCTTCGCCACCATAGCCAAAACACCTTCTGAATGACCATGAGCAGTATCAATAACAATCACATCCACACCTGCTTTAACTAGGGCTGCTGCTCGCAACTCTGACTCAGCGTCAACTCCTATAGCAGCAGCAGCTAGAAGACGACCTTTGGCATCTTTGGCAGAAGAGGGGTACTGAATGGCCTTTTCTATATCTTTAATGGTAATAAGCCCTTTTAAATTAAATTCCTTATCCACTATAGGTAGTTTTTCTATTTTGTGTTTCTGTAATATTTCCTGTGCTTCTTTGAGAGTTGTCCCTTCGGAAGCCGTCACCAAATTGTCTTTGGTCATAGCGTCCTTGATTGGCTTTTTATAATCCTCCTCAAACCGCAAATCCCGATTAGTGATAATACCCACCAGTTTTCCATCAACCGTTATAGGTACTCCCGAAATGCGATAACGTTCCATAAGAGCAGCCGCATCATCTATAATATGTTCGGGAGAGAGGTGAAAAGGATTAGTGATTACACCATGTTCTGAACGTTTTACCTTATCTACCTCCATGGCTTGGCGTTCTATAGTCATGTTTTTATGTATTACCCCTATGCCCCCTTCTCTAGCTACAGCAACAGCCATACGAGACTCAGTAACAGTATCCATTCCTGCTGCCATCAGAGGTATTTTAATTGCCAGTTTTTTGGTAAGCCTGGTTTTAATGTTCACATCCCTGGGAAGTACCCGTGACCTAGCAGGAAGCAATAAAACATCATCAAAAGTCAACGCTTCTTTGGCAAATCTGTCCATAACATTTTTCCACTCCTAACTTGATTTTAGCGACCAGGCAACTAAGATTTAACCTATATTAGCAAAAAAAAATCTGCTAGTCAATTCGTTAAGTTAATGGCACTGACGCATGAAAATATTTATAAAATGTTTAAAAGTAGACGCTGATTTTTTATGATTTTTATGATTTACGATGATTTTTTAATATATTAGCAATTAAACAGTCGTTTATTATTGATTATAGCTGATTTGCATTAATTTACTTATATTAATTAATGTTTTTATCATCATTTAATCATATTAATCAGCATCCTTCAGCGTCTAATATTTTTTTAAGAAGGAAATTCCTATAGAATTCAATTCGTTATCCCATCCAAGTTTAAAGGATCTTCTGCTTTTCCGGTTATCTTAACTACTAACCGGTTAGGCAAGCACAAGATAATCTGGCCAGAGTGTTCTATCCATCCGGTCACTGCACAAATGCCCAAAGGGCATATTTTCCGGCAAGCAGGCAGCATTCGCACCCGACCCTCGTAAATCTCCAGTGTCATTTTACCTCTTTCTACAGGAACAGTAATATAGCGTGAAGAGCCGTTTTTTGCAAACAACGGCTCTTCCCTAATCAATCGGTTATCCACTTCTATTATCAGATAGCGATTCTGATCAGAATGCAAAGAAGCCTGTCCCTGTATAAAAAGAATAAATGCCAGAAAACAAACTGCTGACAAAACCAGATAATCACCTTTTTTAAGCATCTTAAACAAAGACATTAAATCCACCTACTAAAATAAAAATTTCTGTAGCTGCTCAGCTTATTGCTTATTAAAATAAAAATCTGACGAGCAAAATGTTACTGTAGCAGCTTCTACACAGTTAAAAGTTTTTTCTGAATCTACTTTAATACCGTTTTTCTTTAATAAAGCTGCAGTAACACCGTTTCCCTCACACATAGTGCCACTAAAAGTCCCGTCGTGAATTCTTTTACTGCCACAAGAAGGACTACCTTCTTTCAATATAGCCGTTTTAACTCCCTGCATCTTTGCTAGGAACAAAGTCTCTTTAGCTCCTTTAAGAAAAGCTGTCGAAACATCTTTCCCCTCTTGTGTTAAAACCCTAGCCTCGCCTTGAAGAACTGCATACCCATCTCCCCCTTGAATCTCTGCCGGTATCCTAGGCGTAGGCAACCCTCCCAGCTGTTCGGGGCAAAGAGGTAAAACTCGGTAAGTAGCACAGAGCTCTGCTGCTCTTTCCCACAAGTTGTTGCAACCATCATACCTACAATTTACTCCCAGCAAACAGGCACTTATCAAAATCATTCTTCACACCAACCTCTATGTCAGTTTACAGTTGACAGGGGTTATGAAGGTTAGTAGATCTCTGGATTTCCTCTTTGTTATATCGTATCTACTCAGCCTAAAAGATTAAGGTTTTTATAGTACATATGTGCCCATTCACGCTAATATGTCATAATTCATGCTGCCTTGTCATTTCGACCCAAGTGAGAAACCTTCTTGTTCACGTTAAGATTTCTCTCTTCGGTCGAAATGACAATATGGGCGTGAGTAGTTACGTTATATCAACAATTAACCGATAATCGGCAACTGGCAACTGATAACGGGAAACTGATAACGGGAAACTGATAACGGGAAACTGGCATGCAGATTAATTACCTTCGTGAGTATAGCAATATATCTAGACCGAAACTACCTTCCCTTTATTAAGGCTGTCCACAATTTCGTACATATTACTGATTCTACCTACCCGCAAGCTCTCTTTTAACCCATAATAATCTAGGCAGGTGCCGCAGATAAGCAAATCCACACCTTTATCCTGTAACTGTTTAAGGTTTTCAATAGCATCACTGTTTAAAGTTGGTATCTTCACCCCGGCATGCATGAAAATAATTTTCTCCGGCAAAGGGTCAGTTTCCAGAAGGGCATAAATAAACCCATTGATTAGCACTTTTCCTAATTCAGGCGTTCCACTGCCCAGTATCTCTGACTTGAAAAAAAAGATTCTTTTTTCTACCGCCAGCACTTCCACAGCACAATCAATAGAATTACCCGCAGGGCAGTCAATTGTTACTCTATAAAAGTTTTCTTCTTTCGTACTGGTACTTACCCGGCAAGCTAAAGCTTCTCCTAGTCTGGCAACATTATCCGCAGCTACTTGGTTGTCTAAGATTACAGTTATTTTTTTATTTTCTCCCAGGGCTTTCTTAGCCATAATAACCGGCTGTGGGCAGGACAAACCCCGGGCATCAATCTCTTGCATAACTATCTGCTCACCCTTCCCTATTCATCTATCATTTCTACTTTCCTGGCATTATCTTTGTAAAGACGGTAAATCTGCTCATACTCAAGCTTACATGTTGTACATAACTGTTTAACAGTCGCCAACTGCTTTTCCTCAATCTTAGCAGCAATGCCACAGGAAGAGCTTATGGAGCGAGGGACAGGGATCAACCTCGTTTGCAAACCATTATCTTTTAGCTCCTTAGCAAATTTTAGAGCTAGGTGAGTTGAATAAAATGTAACCACACAAAAACTATCTTTGTTCATAAAATCACTCTGCTTCCAATAAATAATTCCCCATTCCCACGTTTCACTTCCTCGTCCCTAACTCCTCTCTTACTTGATCGGGCAACCACAAGGGATTGCCCCTACTGATTTACTGACTCCGAACTCGCCCCCTCGTTCCAACTTCCCACCTCTCACCTCTAACCTCCAAATTAACCTCTAAACCGTTGGCAACGCCAACGAGCCAGCGAATCAGGCTCCGGCTCTTCAGCCTCTTCCTCTAAAAAAGCTAACCTCCAAAGTTTGCGCGTTGGTTCTGGTAGCTCCTGCCGACCATAAAAATCAGCCAGGAAAACAGTTCTCACTTGCTCACACCCATAATATTCAAACAACCATTCTATTTGTTCCCAGGTGCCGTAACCCAACGTAGTCCGGATAACCATTTCGGAAGCTGTATCGGGAGAAAGCTCTTCAAAACGATAATTGCGAAAAAGTTGCCTGAAAGAGTCAGGTAATAGCATCAATTTCTCTCCCCTCGGTCGCTGCCCTTTTTTAAACTTCCCAGAGATTTTACAATCCGTTGAACCTCTTTTTGTAGGAAAAGTTCCAGATTTTCGGCAGAAACAGTCTTCCCAAGAATCATCTGCAAAGCTTGCTCACGATCAGGGATATCTTTGGTATACACCAGTTGTTCCAGAAAAAGTCTTGGCGAAAACAAATTCTCTCCTCTAAGCACAAATTTCTGCAGAGCATGTTCCAGAATATATTCCAGAGAGGTCACGCCTGCTTTCAAAAGAAAATACATATCCACATAGTCCCGAAAGGTTGCTCGCCGTCCAATCGCATAGGCTTTCATCAGTGCAATCTCCCGGGCTGTCGCCAAGGCAACGCTCCCCTTTTCGGCAAACACACCCTCAACGACCACACACGGCTCAAGTAAAGGAAACGGGTAGGCAAGAAAAGTTACCTTGTTGCCAAGAATATTCCAAGTCACCTGGTCTATCTCGCGCTGTACCAAACGTGCTTCTCCTAGGCGAAATTCACGGTGAATTATCGCTTCAATCCTAGACAGTGGAATCTCTTCAACCAGATCTTTCCTGAAAAAATCTAAATCATATGATTGGCGATGCCCCAGCTGCAAGGCCAACCCCGTACCTCCAGCTAGGTAAAAATCATCGGACAAAGAAGTTTTACCTAGTGCAGCCAAAACTTGCCAACCCTTTTTATCCAGAACATCTATATACTTGTCCATTTTTTTATTTCCCCCATTGAATTTATTATATCATAGACAGAGGAATAAAAAACCTCTTTTCATCAAGGGGAGGTTAAAAAATTAATTCGTTACCCCTCTTCATCTCTTTAGCCCAATATGTTGCGAATAATAAGGAGTGTCAACAACCCTGGAGCTCCTAAAAACCCTACTGTTAATACTGTAAATATGTTCACTCCTATGCTCAAACCTACAAATCCTCCCAAGAAATTAAAAGCTACCAAAAAAGCTGCTCCCACCAAAGAACTAGCGGCAATTTTAGTTAATACCCTTAAAGGATATACTAAAAGACGCATTAACAAGTAAAGCCCCATAGCCCCAAAGGCAACTGCCAAAATAATATTCAGATCAAATTCCATGATCATTCCCCATTTCCTCGCTAATAAGATTTTTGCGCAAAGTTTCGTTAAGAGATAGCTGAAAACCCTTTTCCCGAGCATCTTTTAAAAGATAGATATATTTCTTTTCTGTCGCCTGCAAAGTATAAATAGCATGATCAATCATGTCAGGATCCAACACGCTGTCAAAAAAAGAACGAGAAGAGATTAGTTCCCTGCGAGTTTTTTCTATAGCCATTTTTAATTCTTCCCCTTTCTCCATCTCCTCACCTAACATGCTGTGAGGACGTTTTGCTTGACATGCTTTCTCTGCATTACCATTGTCGGCTTTCCCCAGCAATCTCTCCAACCACTCTCTCCAGTTATTTATCATCTTTTCACTTCCTTGCGTTCATTACATTATATGAATGCTTTTGTGAAAGTATTATTACCATAGTCCAAATAAAAATATGTATAGCTACTCGGAAGGAATTATTGCTTTTAAAAGGAATATAAAACTGCAGAGACGAAAAAAGATGTGAAAAGTTGAAAAATGATTTTGGAGGTGAAAAAAGATGATTGACAGATCGTTTGAGGAGATCATAATTGGTGATAAGGCCCGTTTTAGCAAAACCATAGGAGAAGTGGATGTTTACAACTTTGCTGGCATAACGGGAGATTTCAACCCTCTTCATGTTAATGCTGTCTTCGCTGGCCAGAGCCGTTTTAAAAAGCGTCTGGCGCACGGTATGCTTTCCGCTTCTTTGATTTCAACGGTAGTAGGAACGCAACTGCCGGGTGCCAACACCATCTATCTTTCCCAAGAGGTAAAATTTGTCGCCCCGGTATTTATTGGAGACACTCTTACGGCAGAAGTAGAAGTAACAGCGAAAAGAGAGGACAAAAAAATCATCACACTTAAAACCATAGTCATCAACCAAGAAGGAACACTAGTTGTTGACGGTCAGGCTAAGGTAATGAAATTATAGACCCGGGTTCAAGGTTCAAGGTTCAAGGTTCAAGGTTCAAGGTTCAAGGTTCAAGGTTCAAGG
>CAZIRG010000093.1:0-6567 GCA_964541505.1 uncultured Syntrophomonadaceae bacterium
TGAACTTTTCTTATCAGCCATCTTGATTCCTCCTTAATTTGGTTTTGTTGTAACTACTCAGGTCTATTGAGCTGTTTTTAAAATTATCTCATGCGTTGCTCTCAAGCTGCTGCAGCAAATACCAAAGTGAGCACCGATACACATATAAAATCCAGCGAACGTGGTGTTGTTGTAGCAGCAAGGCTCAAGTAGTTACGTTTTGTTTTAATTATAACCCATCTATGAAAGATTATCAAAAAAAAATTAAAAGTATGCCTATTTATATTTTTCAAGTCAATTTTAATTTCTAATTTTAATAGGGGCAATATCAGCAGGAATTACAGCTTTTTTAACGAAACAATAGTTTAAGTCCTAATCCTATCGGAAAGAAGGAATAAAAATAAAAATATCATTACTTCAAATGAATATTTCCCTGGGTAATATACAAAAAAATAGGTTACAAGCTGCAGCAATGATTGAAAGAGCAGTCCAAGACGGCTCCGATGTTATTGCGCTTCCAGAGTTATGGAATACGGGATTTTTCCCTAAAAAAGTGCAGGCTCTGGCTGATCTGCAAGGAGAGCCATCCTGTAGTTTCTTGGCGGAACTTGCTGTTAAATACCGTATCAATATAGTAGGGGGTTCCATAGCCAGTAAAGAAGATGATAAAACATATAATATAAGCTATGTGTTTAATCGCCAGGGGGAAATAATATCTCAGTACAAAAAAATTCATTTATTTTCATTTTCCGGTGAAAATAATTATTTTGAGCATGGTAATGAGATAAATGTTTATGAGCTAGATGGGATAAAGGCAGCTACAATAATTTGCTACGATTTAAGGTTTGTCGAGTTATCCAGAATATTGGCTTTAAAGGGGGTGCAGATTTTGTTTATTGTTGCCCAGTGGCCTCATCCTCGCCTGGAGCACTGGAAAATTCTTCTAAAAGCAAGAGCTATTGAAAATCAGTTATTTATTGCAGCTGTTAATACTGTAGGAAAAGCAAAAAAGTTGATTTTTTGTGGGAATTCCATGTTTATAGACCCTTGGGGAAAAGTGGTCGCTAGTGCAAGGGAAGAGAAAGCTATCATTACACATAAGATTGATCTTGCAGTTATTCAGGATGTAAGAAGGAAAATAGATGTTTTTCGAGACAGGCGACCTGGTATTTATAAATTTTGAAAGTATAGGGAACATTCGTGTCAAAAAAGAACCGTCCCCGATGGTTCCCCCGTCCCCGATGGTTCCCCGATGGTTCTCTGTAAAAATTTGAGGTGGAAAGCGATGGATTTTAGTTTTTATGAGAAGTCTATTTTAAGGGATAAGTTGGCAAAATCAGAACTTGAGAAAAATGTTTTGTTAGACAATATGGTAGAACATGTTTTTTGTTTTGATCCGGAGATGAGAATTCTGTGGGCGAACAAGAGTGCCATTGACTTCGTAGGAATAGCGGAGGAGGAGATGAAGGGGCGTTATTGTTTTGAGGTTTTACGACGAGAAATGCGAGACTGTTGGAGTTGCCCGGTTAAAAAGATATTAAAGACAGGGGAACTGCGAGAGGAAAAATATATGTTTTTCCGTGATAGTACGGTTTTACTTGTAAAAGCCTGTCTTTTGCGAAATGCTTATGACAAGATTATAGGAGTTTTACGAGTTTCTCTAGATATCACTAAACGTAAGCAAGCTGAAGAATTGCTTGCTGCAGAAAAGGAACTTCTAGCAGTAAGTTTTGACAGCATTGGCGACGGTATAATTACTACTGACACAGAAGGTAAAGTACTTTTGCTTAATAATGTGGCTAGGGAAATAACAGGTTGGGGCGAGGAAGAGGCTGCGGGCAAGCCGTTTGAAAAGATTTTCCGTATTATTGATGAAAAAAATCATTATCCCATTAAGGATTTTTTGGCTAAAAAGATGGCACAGAGAGAGAAAAAAACACCTGCTGGTAACTCTGCTGAATATGATCTTCTTATGTCTAGAGAAGGGTCAAGGAAAATAATATCTAATACTGTAACTCCTATCAGGGATAGACAGAGCAATATCTTGGGGTGTGTTATTGTATTTAGAGATGTGACGGAAGAGAAAAAAATAGAGTCTCAGTTCTCCCTATCGCAAAAACTGGAATCAATTGGGCAATTGGCAGCCGGAATTGCGCATGAAATAAACACTCCTATGCAGTACATTGGTGACAATACTAGGTTTGTGCAAGAGTCTTTTGCCTCTGTTTGTGCCGGTTTAGATGACTATAGTAATTTACTGGCAGCACTAGAGGAGGAAGATGTTACTCCCACTATATTGAATGAAATAAAAAAGAGAAAAAAAGAACTAGATATAGAGTATTTAAAGGAAGAGATTCCATTGGCCCTTGAACAATCCATTGAAGGAATTGAGCGAGTAAGCAAACTTGTTTTAAGCATGAAAGATTTTGCGCATCCAGGGAAAAAGGAGAAAAAATTCACAGATATCAACAAGGGTATTGAGGGAACTGTCCTTATATCCAGCAATGAGTGGAAATATGTGGCTGTGCTTGAAACTGATTTAGAATCACGTTTGCCGCCGGTTTATTGCCATAGTGATGAGATTAATCAAGTGGTATTGAATATAATTCTAAATGCAGCTCAGGCTCTTCGGGAGGCTGTGGAAAAAGATTCTTTAATCAGGGGACAAATTAAAATTAAAACGCAAAGTAAGAAGGATTATGTGGAAATAATAATCAGCGACAATGGTCCGGGCATACCACAGGAAATAATTGATAAAATATACGATCCCTTTTTTACTACTAAAGAAGTAGGTACAGGTACAGGGCAAGGTTTGACAATAGCTCATAATATTATTGTAAATAAGCATGGCGGTAATATTAGTGTAGAATCAGAAGTAGGAATTGGCACCACGTTTACGATAAGTTTACCTATCTATAAAAGTTGATGGTCAGCTATCGGTTGCCAATTGCTAAGTACTATCTGTGTGCAGTGAACCGGTAGGCTGAAAGTGGATGAGAAGTATAGATTCATTATTGTGTTTACTGACAAATGACAGTTTTAATCTACATCGATATAAACACGGGGCATGAAGCTAAAAGTTTGGAAGCTAGAAATTAGGAGGTTGTTATGAAAAGGGCATTGCTTTTTGTTGATGATGAGCCCAATGTTATTCGTGGGTTGAAGCGGATGTTGCGAGTTATGCGTGATAAGTGGGATATGCATTTTGCTACTAGTGGGATCGAGGCGTTACAGCTCTTGAACAAGGTGCATATTGATGTGGTAATTTCAGATATGCGTATGCCGGAGATGGATGGGGCTACCCTTTTAGAAGAAGTTATGCGCTGTCATCCTCACATTGCTAGAATCATTTTGTCAGGGTATTCTGACCAAAAAATGATTTTACGTTCAGCTAAAGTTGCCCACCGCTTTTTGGTGAAACCCTGCGATTTAGAAACATTAAAGAATATGGTGGAGCGAACTTGCTTTCTCAACAATTTATTAGTTAATGAAAAATTGGTAGAATTGGTTAGAGGGATTGATTTTCTACCAAGCCTACCTACACTCTATCATAAGCTTATCAACGCAATGCATGATCCTGATACTTCGCTTAAACGAATAGGGGATATTATTGCTCAAGATGTTGCTATGGCGGCGAAAATTTTGCAGGTTGTTAACTCGGCTTTTTTTGGTCTTCCTCAAAAAGTTAGTAGCCCTCACTTGGCAGTGAGTTTGCTGGGGTTAGACGTTATTAAAGGTTTGGTCCTTTATGTGCAGGTTTTTGCTGCTTTAGAGAACGATACAGCAACAGAAGAGTTTTTTCTGGAAGATTTGTGGCAGCATAGTTTGCAGGTAAGTGCTCTTGCTGAGGAAATTGTTTTAGACGAAGTTGATAATGATAAAATACTACGAGAAGATGCTTTGATTGTAGGCTTGCTGCACGATATAGGAAAACTGTTGTTGCTGAAAATTCCCGGTCACCATGCCAGGATACAAAAATATATGAAAGAAAAGAAGTGCAGCTGTTGCGAGGCTGAATATGAATTAATGGGATCTTCCCATGCAGAAGTGGGTGCTTATTTACTTGGTTTATGGGGGATTCCCGATCATATTGTGGAAGCAGTAGCCCTGCACCATTTTCCGTCTCGTTTGCTTGACAATACTTTCTCTGCCCTGACAGCACTTCATCTTGCCAATGCTTTGCTTCATAAAGTGGATTATACAACTAAGATTGAAGATGTTCCTAGTTTGGATATGAAATACCTAGATAAGATTAATTTGAAGAGTGGACCGGCAGATTGGATAAAGCTTTGTGAGAAAATAAAAGAGAAAGAAAGTTATTGATGTCAGTTATTTGGAAGGAAGCTTGATTTTATGAACAAAAAAATTCTTCTTGTTGATGATGAAGCCAATGTGCTCCGTGCCTACCAGCGACATCTGCACCGAAAGTTTGAAGTAGTTGCGGTGGAGAGTGCTGCCGAAGGATTGGCAGTTATGCGGAAACAGGGGCCCTTTGCGGTAGTAGTTTCTGACTATAGTATGCCGGAGATGGACGGTATCCAATTTCTTGCTTTAGCACGGCAGATTGAAGAAAGTACTGTACGCATTATGATTACCGGCTATGCTGATACAGAGTTGGCCATCAATGCTGTTAATGAAGGAAATATTTTCCGATTTTTAACAAAACCCTGCTTCGCACATGATTTTGCGCAAGCAATTACAGCAGGGGTAGAGCACTATCGCCTTCTTACTGCGGAACATGAACTTCTCAATAAAACCCTCAAAGGCAGTATAAAAGTTCTTTTTGATGTTCTTTCTATAGTGAGTCCGGCTGCTTTTGGTCAGGCTACTAACTTGAGTCGCTTGACTAAGGAATTGGCTTTACGTCTAAATATCAAAAACCCAGGGGAAGTTGAACTTGCTGCTACTCTCTCACAAATTGGTTGTGTTGCGGTTCCGGAAGATATTTTTGTTAAAAAAGCCAAAGGGATTCCTTTAACCAAAAGTGAAGAAGAGATTTTTTTTGCTCACCCGCAAATAGGTAAAAAGTTGTTATCCCATGTTCCTCGTTTGGAGAAGGTATCACAGGCTATTGAATACCAGTTTAAACAATTTGATGGAGGGGGTCTGCCAAACGACGCTCTCAAAGGTGCTGCTATCCCGTTAACTGCCAGAATTCTCAAGGCAGCTATTGATTTTACTTTTCTTACTCATGCAGGGAAGACGGCGGTTGAGTCCCTTGAGTTTATGCGTGAAAATCAGCATTTTTACGACCCAGCTGTATTTAGTGCTCTGGAAGCAGAAGTTATGAGCATAAAAAGTGGTTTTACACTTAAAAGGGTTATGGTAAAGGATGTTTGGCCAGGAGCGTTGCTCGCTGCTGATATAAAAGATAAGTTTGGAGCAATACTTATCCCTAAAAATTTTGAGATTACAGAGGCTTTAAAAATGAGGTTGCTTAACTTTGCTCGTTCCGGTGCGATTGAAGAGCCGATTAAAGTACTGCAACCCGTAACACGACCTACAGCTGAGGGATAAAAAAAGGTGCTCTCAATGAGAGCACCTTTAATATTTTTTTTACTTTTTTGTCTAATCATGCTGCGGGGGATACGGTGGCCAGTCGGGATAGAAATCAGGGCAAATATGCTCAACACGTTCGCATTCGGGTGGTTGCGGGCAAAAACCATAGGCTGGTATTAGTAGTTGAACATGAGCAAAGATTTTTACCAGAATTAGTTTGCCAATGCAGCAAATAATTTTGGAGCGAATGCAATCATTATAAGGGTCGATAACTTCTTCTACAAAACATTCCAGGCATTCCAAAAAGATATCACATTTTTCGCTTAGACCATGCTCTCCTGCTCTACTTAAGAAGAAAGTTTTTTCTTCATCTACCGTTTTTTCTACATCCTCCGTAGTAGAATCCTCAAATATCAAACGGGCACGGACACGATAGCTGAACTGAACCTTAACCCGGCCACTATTTACGGCATAACAGTTGACGCTTAAAAGCTCAACCTCAAGGCACTGTACATCTGTAACCGCTTGTGGTCTGTCTACAATAATCTCCACTTCATTTAGTTGTACGTTTTTACACTCTTGATAAATCTTGTCTACCTGGATGCAGACAACTTCCCAAGGAGGTGGGCATCCATGCACAGGGTCACATACCCCGGCTTTGACCTCATTATTCTTTTCTTCCGGAGCTGCGTAATCATTTTGCATTATTCTCATACCTCCTTTCATAATATATAACCAGAAGACATATTCTTTTACTGGTTTTCAAAATTATTATATGCTTATCCTGGGAAGGTGTGCTAAGCAATATACTTATTGAGGCAAGATAATCATATTTTGACGTACTTTAACGAAACTGTGCTTTAAAAAGTTTACGTGATGGTTGGGATAGCTTTCATCTTTTTTATTTATCCGGAGAAAAAGGGAGTTGTACTCTGAAATATAGGTGTTTCATGCCTTTCTCCAAGAGTTGGAGTTCCCCTATATTTTTATCTCATCCGGAAAAAGGTGCGTATTCTGGAGTTAGTCGACCACCCATTCTGGAGTTAGTCGACCACCCATTCTGGAGTTAGTCGACCACCCATTCCGGAG
>CAZIRG010000094.1:0-6561 GCA_964541505.1 uncultured Syntrophomonadaceae bacterium
TGGGGAAGAAATACGAAGAATTCTGGAAATATCAGTACTCCTTTCAGAACTCATGGGCGACTCTTATTATTTGCAGGTCTCTGGCTTGAGAAAAACTTATGATCCTGGCAGAGCTGTACTTCTACGTATACCTTTTCTAAACACTCCTATACCTACTTCCCGGGCTGTTCTTTCTGCCGAATTATATACAGGCACAGGAGTTCAGGATGACAATAACTTTGTTCCGCTTCTCTGGGGTGATGAAACGCTGTTTCATGTTGTTTCTGATTATTACATCGCTTCATTTCTTCCTAAAGTAGGAGATATGCTACCTAACCTAGCACTGGTTATGAAGGACAAATACGGAAATCCAGCAGATATACAAGACCTTATTATCCACCGCAATAGTGGTCAGGAGTTAAAAGTCTGGCAAGCCGTGGTAGAATATGCTGCCAGGCAGTCTCCTGAAGGACCTGGTAATAGTCCTCTTATCTCTGAAAAATACTATAGTCTTTCCAGCCGTCTGGTACAAGTAAAAACCCTCCCTTTGCTTTTATGGCCTATACTGGGACTTGTGTTGATGGTGGCACTAGTTATTTTCCTAATCCAACGTAAACGACGCCAACGCAAAGAAGCTGCTGCCTTGCGTTAAGGCAACAGCTTCAACTAATCAGACCAAAGTATTTCTAGGTAATCACCGTTATTAACTTGTGAAGTAAACTGTGCCTCCGCCTCGTTTATTCTTAAAACCAGCTTACTATTTGGCGGAGGCGTTATTTTATCAAAAGCAATTTCTTTTAAAATATCAGCTATAATCAAACTGTTTTTTTTTACCTTGATAGCAATCTCATCTTCTGGATCAACGATAGTATCAACAGTTCCAACCTTCCCATTAACCAATACCTCTACCTGTTGACCTGGAAAATATATTTTCTTTCCATTAACAACAACCTGCATTTCTTCTTCTGAAACCTCTCCCAACAAATCTCTTACCCTAATCAAAGGCGATCCTTCCTTGATCTCCAACCTATCACCATTACTAACAGAAGAGTGCAGTTCTGTCGGCTTTCCATTGAGCACCAGGGAAAAAGCCGGTGCGCTAAAAAATCGCTTGCTATTATTTAGAGTAAAAGAATATTCTTCAACAGCTCGTTCCTTACCTCGAGGATTAAGCTCTAGAAGGTCAATAATATCCTTGACTTTCGTACAGGGAGTTACCTCTAGCCTGTCGTTATCCTTTAAAACAGTATCCTCGATAGCTGACTTACCGTTTATTTTTACAAAAGGAGGTAATTTATGGGAACTATTATTCACGAAAACTTCTCTGTAAGATGTATCGGGTAGCACTTCTTTTACCGTCTTTTTGATCTTGCTACCCTTTATAGCGGGGATAAACTTAATTCGAGCACCGCTCATAACAGGAGTGTCCATAGATACTTCAGTACCCTCGACAAAAACCCTAGCCATCTTTCCTCTCTCACCTGGTATGACTTTAACTTTTCCATTTATTTCGATAGTTATCCCATCCCCAGGGCGACCGTAAAGAGCAGATGGTTTCATTCCTGCTGACAACAAAACATCTAATACTGTTAACCTCTGCATATCTACTACTGAAACCTCCTCATCGTTAAGAAAGACAGTAGCAAAACGCAAGGAATATCTATTTCGAGCCGAAAAAGCAATACCAACCGGAGTAACCAGATCAGGTCCCTGAAAGCCAACGACTTCTGATGGGAGCAGATTAAGCATCTCTTTTCCTTTGAGAGCAACTCTGCCAGGCGTTAAATTCAATTTTTTTCTTAACAGTTCAGTTATTTGAGGAGTTAAACTTCCTCCTCCAATACAAAAAACTGCCTGCGGCGAAACATCGTTATGTATTAAAATGCTCTGGACAATTTTGTCTGCTAAATCATCAATGCCTGGTAAAATTAATTTGATTATTTCTGTTGACTCTAAAGTATGTTCAATGCCCAGAATATCAGTAAAATTTATTTTTTCTTGTAAGACTAGGTTCCTTTTAACCACCTCTGCAGTGGAAAAATCAAGTAATAGTTCATTACATAATATTTCTGTAATCTCATCTCCAGCTACAGGTACCATATCATAAGAACGTATTGCCCCTCCAGAGGTGATGGCTATATCTGAAGTACCAGCCCCGATATCAACTAGTGCCAAATTTAGCTGTCGCATGTCAGGAGGTACTACTATATTTAAAGCTGCAATCGGCTCAAGGGTCAATCCCTCCATTTTGAGCTTCGCCCTTTTCAAAGCTGCTCTCAAGGAATCAACAACTACCCTGGGTAAAAAGGTAGCGATTATGCTCACACCTGTTTTTTGTCCTTTTTGTCCGGTAAGATTTCCTATTTCAGAATCATCCAAAGTATAACTTTGCACACTGTAACCAACGCAGTGATAATCAAAGTCAGATATATTCTTTTCTTGCACCTGCTTTTTTTGTAAATCTTCCTGAGCCGCATACAAAGCTTCATATTCCAAGCTGTGAACTTCGTCCTCAGTAATTTCCAACAAAGAGTTTCTTTTCTTAACAATTTGCTTGCTGATAGTTTTAAGAGAACGTCCGGCAGCAGCGACAAAAGCCTTTTTTATTTTTTTGCCTTCTTTAGCCTCAATAACTTTTTTCACATTTTCGATTAGATCGGCCACTTGGGGAATGTCCTGAATTTGCCCGTCCAACATAACTCTGTTGGCATGCTCTTCCATATATATGTGTTTAATCTTTATCTTACCCTGCTCACTCTCCACCAGCAACCCGGTAACCTTTCTTGTCCCCACATCCAAAACAAAAAATAAATCTTTCTTTTTTCGCAAGATTTAACCAACTCCTTGTTCAAAGTTCAAGGTTTACGGTTAGTCACCTTATCTTTAGACCACTTGGTCGTATTCCCTTTGGTCACATTTGACCAAGCTTACTTAATGCAGACTTCATCATCCTCTAACCTTGAACCGCAAACCTAGAAATCGTAAACCCCGGAATTTTGAACCTGAGTAGCTACATAAATTTATTTGTAGTTTTTGATAACTACCCAGGCTATTGCTATTGTCTATAACTCTGTCGTTAAAGCATTCTCAAAGTCGCCTAAGCTGTTGCAACAAATACCAAAGTGAGCAGTGATTTTATTAATAACCATTTAAAATTCCTGTATTATTCTTGCTATAAACTTAGATATTATCACCCTTATTTCTTGCGGTTTTTCAAGCATCAGCATATGTCCTCCCCCAGCAACTATTTCCAGTTCTGCTCCAGAAATATACTCATGTAAATAATGCGCGTATTTTAATGGTGTCATATTATCCTCATCACCACCCACTACCAGCGTAGGTATTTGAATATCTAAAATTTCTTTCCGACGATCAAAGTTATCACAAGCCAAAAAATCTCCATAGAAAGTTTCTGCTAGTGGGAGCCCACACTCTTTCTGCCATTTCTTAATCTGTACAAGGGAGACATTAGGAGAAAAAGCAAACTTCCCTAAAAGAATACTCAACTTATCTAAATCATCATCCTGACAAACTTCGAAAAACAAAGGCGAAACCTTTAAACGTGCTCCAGTAGCCATCAAGATCATCCCCACGAGATCCTCGGAATATCTTAAAGCATATTCCATAGCTATGGCTCCACCCATAGAATGGCCACAAAAGACAAAAGGTAGCAAACCAGCTGCTCTAACAAACGCACGAACAACCTGAACATAAGATTCTATCGAACGCCTGCCTCGTCCGGTAGAAAGACCATGCCCGGGTAGATCAAGCGAAACTATCCTATATTCACCCCCCAGCTCACTAAATACATTATTCCACTGATAACAGCAACCGCCCGCCCCATGCAACAAAAGAAGTGTAACCTTTTGGTCACCTACCCCCTTCTCCTCATAAAATAAGGTATCCTCGAGAACTTTTATTTTCGGCAATTCGTCTTCCCCCTTCACTTCTTTTTTACAAGTATATTCCAACACTAAAGCTAGTTACATCTTTCACGTTGATTTAGTTATATCTTTCTCCCTAGCAACACTTTTCCCCTGCTTTTAGAATTATTTTCCTTACCCTGCGTTTCTCATGCTGGCAATTAGTAACAATACTCACGAAGGCAGCTAATTTATATTTTGTAACTATTTAGCTACAGCCAGTTTCCAATTAAAAACTGGCGAACAATGGATCATAAACCAGTTGCCAGTTGTCGGTTACCTGTAAACCGAATAGCGGTATTGCACAAGCTAATTATCGTTGCTGTGCTTATTAACAAATATTAGTTTGCGCTGAATTATCCGTACCCCTCGTACCCCTCGTAACCCCTGTAAACTGACAACTGTTAGTTTACGGTCTAACACCACTATACTACACATAAGGTTCTTCAGGAATAACAATCCAGGCAATTAAATAAGCCAACAAACCAGTTCCATACATAAAAATAAATAACACCCAAGCAAGTCTGATAAGAGTAGGATCAACACTAAAATAATTTGCCAACCCACCACAAACTCCCCCAATCATACGGGCAGTCTTGGAACGATACAACTTTTTCATCCGAAAATTCCTCCTTTAGATTTTTTCTTAACTTTTCACCTATTTCTTTGAACTTCGGGAAATAGCTCTCAGACCTTTTCACTCCTGACCTATGACTCCTGTATTAATAAAGCTGCTGCTAATACCATAGCAACACCCAATAACTTCCCTAAAGTCAATTCTTCATGTAGTAAAACAACTCCTAAAAAAACTGCTACTACTACTTCTACAGTAGCCACTACAGTAGCTCTCCCTGCTTCTACTTGGATTAACCCTCGGCTATAAAGCCCATAAGCAGCCAAAGTCGCAATTAAAGCCAGATAAGTTGCTGACCCTATCGCCACTAGTGTAAAAGGCAAGAAAAACCCCCATGGGATTGTTCCTATAAGCAAAAAAAGACAACCAAAAGCCAAAGAATAAAAAACTACTGTCCAGTAATGATACTTTTTTAGAGCTTTTTTACCAAAAACACTGTACCCGGCATAAGTTAACCCTGAAAGCAAACCTGTGAATATTCCTAATAAATTTAAGCGATACAAAGCCAGATTATATCCTCCCACAACTAGAAAAGCACCTACTAAAGCAATAAATATACAAACCACCTTTCTCTTGCTTAAAGGCTCTTTAAGAAAAAACCAAGCTAAAAGAGTAGCAAACGCTGGAGCCGTATAAAGAAGAACGACAGCTCCCGCTACAGAAATAAGACTGATAGTAATAAAATAAAAAAAAGAGAAGCAAGTTACACTTAAAAAGCCAAAAAGAGCAAAAAAAGGAATATCCCTCTTAGAAATATATAACATCTTTTTATTCCCAACCAAAAGTAAAGGAAATAGAACCAGCAATCCTATTGCTCCTCTAAAGAATGCCGCTGTCATGGGATGAACTCCTGTAGCAAAAAGAATTCTACTGACCGGACCTACAGTACCCCAAAGAACAGCTGCAAGGAAAATAAATAAAAAGCCTGTTTTGTTACTATACTTCATATTTTCTTGCCATATTCATTAAATTTTGTCGGATTTCCTGACGAAAAAAATCTGGAACAATTACTTCTGCATATTGACCCCAACTTAAAATCCACTTTTTAAGCTCCCGGGTTCCTTTTACAGTTACTCTGAAAATAATTTCCCCTTCTCCCAGTTCCTGGATAATCTGGGTGCTATGCCAGCTTCCCTCTTTAATCAAACTGGAAACAGGAGGTGAAAATTTAACTGCAATTTCCAAGGGCTCTATCTTAGATGCCTGCCAATTACAATCAATACTTTTTTGTAAATCAAAATCGTCTGGCCAGGGGAAGACATCCTTTGTAATCTTTAAATTATCTATCCTATCTACATGAAAAAAATTAATTTCTTTTCTTTGACAACAAAAAGCAACAAGACTCCAAGCCCCATCTTTAAAAATCATATGATAAGGCTCTACCCTGTAACTATTTATAACGTTAGCAGAATCAGAGCGGTACGTAAATTCAAGAAGATGGCGCTTAGCAATGGCCTCGTTTATCTGCCTAAAAATGTTTTCCCAGGGAAAATGCCCTTCAATCTGATCGATTAGGAAATTGAGTCCCGGTTCCAAACGAACAAAAAATTCTTTTTCTGACCTAGCTACAACATCACTTATTTTATTTAAAGCTGTTTGCAGATTTTCCTGAAACGGAAAATCTGTTTTTTTTAGAATAATTCTAGCAGCAACAAAAACCGCTAAAGCTTCAGAACCGGTAAAGGATACAGGCTTTAAATTATAAATTCCTTTATATAAAAACCCACCCTTTACCCCAGCTGAAGAAATCACTTCAAATCCAAGCTCTCGCAGTTCCCTGACATAGCGCTGGACAGACCGTGGCTGTACTCCTATCATTTTCGCTAATCGACGAGCATTAATACCGGGATATAATTGAATCGTATACAAGGTATTGAGTAACCTTTCCGCTCTGCTAACAGTGTTCATCTAGAACTCCTTTTTTCTAATTTGCCACCTGCAATCAATAAAGTATTATCTTTTGACTTTACGTGTTAGTCTTTGTAATTCTTTTTAAAATGAGTCAAGCAAACTCCTTCAAACTCC
>CAZIRG010000095.1:0-6523 GCA_964541505.1 uncultured Syntrophomonadaceae bacterium
AGATTTGAGCACCGATAATACTGGATGTGAGAAGTTGGAAGTTGGAAGTATACCCTGAGCATAATCGAACGGATTGGACGAGGTTTTGGAAAAGCCCTCGGAAGAATAAACTTTGGTAACTCCTGGTGTTTTTTTCTAACCTCTAACCTCCCACTTCTCACCTCCAATATACGTGGTGTTGCTACAGCAGCAAGGCTCAAGTAGTTACGAATTTTCTTTTCAAAAAAATATCAACCCCTGATTTACGCTGATTATCATGACTAAAATATGATAAAATCATTATCTAAAAAATCAACGTCCATTAACTTTAAGAAGGTAAGTGGTTAAATGCTATCAAAAAGAAATTTTACGCATTCAGTTAAGGTAGGCACCCTTATTTTTGGGGGAGATAGTCCAGTGAGTATTCAATCTATGACTACTACTCACACAAAAAATATTACGGCGACAGTGGCGCAGATTCATGCTTTAGAAAAAGTGGGCGTAGAGGTAATAAGGGTTGCTGTACCAGATCTTGCTTCTATACATGCTCTAGGGAGTATTAAAGAGAAGATTAATGTCCCGTTAGTTGCTGATATTCACTTTGACTGTTCCTTAGCTATGCAAGCATTGGATGAACCCATCGACTTATTACGTATAAATCCCGGTAATATAGGTGGTCTTGAAAAATTTTCTAAAATACTAACCAAGGCCAACCAAAAAAATATACCGTTGCGATTGGGAGTTAATGCAGGATCCTTAGAAAAAGAGATTATAAAAAAATGGGGCATCTCCACTGCTGCAGCCATGGTAGAGCAAACTCTGAAATATGTTTCTATTATACAAAAAGCTTCTTTCAAAAATATTATACTTTCTCTTAAATCTGCTGATGTAAAAACTACTATAGAAGCTTATAAAATTATAGCTGACAAAACAACATACCCTTTACATATTGGGATAACAGAAGCTGGTACTTACTTGAGAGGAACAGTAAAATCTGCGATTGGACTGGGGTATCTTTTGTTGGAAGGTATTGGTGATACTTTGCGGGTATCATTAACGACTGATCCACTGGAAGAAGTAAAAATTGCCAAAGAAATTTTACAAGCAACCGGGACTAGAAAATTTGGTCCTGAAATTATATCTTGTCCTACTTGTGGCAGATGTAATATTGATTTGATTTCCCTTGTAAAATTGGTAGAAGAGCAGGTAGCAAACCTAAAAGAACCCATAAAGATTGCTGTAATGGGTTGTGTTGTCAATGGTCCTGGTGAAGCTCGTCAAGCTGATTTTGGTGTGGCCGGCAGTCAAGGAGAAGGCTTAGTGTTTAAAAAAGGTAAAATTGTGAAAAAAGTAGCCGAAAAAGAATTGGTGGATACGCTAATAAGGATTATTAAACAATCAGTAAATTGAGAGTAGGTAGTACGACTATGAAGATAGCAGCGATTATTCCCGCTTTTAATGAAGCAAAAACAATAGGAGCCATTGTAAGCGTATTAACAAAAGTAAATATAATCGATACAGTAATAGTTGTTAATGATGGTTCATCAGATAAAACAGCGGCGGTTTCTTTAAGCTATGGTGCAACTGTTATAAATTTACCGGAAAACAAGGGGAAAGGTGCTGCTATGAAAGCCGGCTTAGACTCTACAGAAGCTGATGTGATTTTGTTTTTAGATGCTGATTTAATTGGATTGACTCCTGCACATGTTTTATCTCTTCTTCTTCCTGTTATGGAAGGGAGTACGGTTATGACTGTTGGCATCTTTGATAAAGGAAGGCTGGCAACGGATCTCGCACAAAAGGTAGCCCCTTATTTATCAGGACAGCGAGCAATTCGTAGGACTGTTCTTAGAAAAATCCCTGATTTGGAGATAGCTCGCTTTGGGGTAGAAATTGCTCTGACAAGACATATTAAATCTCAAAAATTCAAAGTCACAAAAATAGTATTATCAGAAATGTCTCACATTATAAAAGAGGAAAAGCTAGGTGTTGTTAAAGGGTTTGCTGCCAGGATAAAAATGTATTGGGAAATTATTAGGTATTGTACCAAAGCTGAGCAATTGAAATAGCAAGCTTGCACTGTCTATTCTTCTGTGGTACAATGGAGCAGATGGAAAAAGCATTTATTTTTGTAAAGAGTGGGCATTGCCCCACTCTTTAATCTTAGTTATGGATCAAGAGGAGAATAAGGAGATGAGAAGGTGAAGTTTAATCTTTTAATCTCTTTACCTGGAGCGAGGAGAGGAAAAAGTGAACCAAGACTTTGTAACCGCCCTAGCGGCAATTGAGAAGGAAAAAGGCATCAGTAAAGTAGTTTTATTAGAAGCTATTGAGACTGCTTTGATATCAGCATACAAGCGTAATTTCAAGACTAGTGGAAATGTCAAAGTACATTTGGACGCTGTTTCTGGAGAGATGAAGGTATTTTCCTTGCTAAATATCGTTGAGAAACCAGAGATTGATAGGCAGGAGATTTCCTTAGAAGAAGCAAAGGAAATCAACTCAAGCTATGAAATAGGAGATATAGCAGAAAGAGAAGTTACACCTAGAAACTTTGGGCGAGTGGCAGCACAAACAGCTAAGCAAGTTATTGTCCAGCGTATCAGAGAAGCTGAGAGAGAAATGATTTATGAAGACTTTGTGGATAGGGAACAAGATATTGTTACAGGCACCATACAGCGATTTGAACAAAAAAATGTAGTTATTGATTTAGGTCGCACTGAAGCAATTCTCCCCCCCCTAGAACAAGTGCAAGGAGATTTATATAAGCAAGGTGAAAGAATTAAAGTTTTTATAAGTGAAGTTAAAAAAACTACAAAAGGACCCCAAATTATAGTGAGCAGGACCCACCCGGGTTTGTTGAAACGTTTATTTGAGTTAGAGGTACCGGAGATTTTTGATGGTATAGTGGTAATTAAGGCTGTAGCCCGTGAAGCAGGGTATCGTTCAAAAATTGCTGTTTATTCCAAAAATGATGATGTTGATCCGGTAGGGGCTTGTGTAGGTCACAGGGGAAATAGAGTTCAAATGGTGGTTAATGAGTTAAAAGGTGAGAAGATTGATTTAATCAAGTGGGACGAAGATATGAAAATTTATGTGGCCAATGCTTTGAGTCCGGCAAAAGTGGTTTCTGTAGCTATAAAAGAAGGAGCAAAAAATGCTTCTGTTATTGTTCCTGATTATCAACTTTCTTTAGCAATTGGTAAAGAGGGTCAAAATGTCCGACTGGCTGCCAAGCTGACAGGTTGTAAAATTGATATTCTTAGTGAAGCTAGCTTGGCTGAAAAAAATAGAACACCGGAGTGAGGGAAATTGCCTAAAAAAACACGCAAATTACCTCTCAGAATTTGCTTGGGATGTGGGAAGAAAAAAAATAAAAAAGACCTTATCAGGATCGTTAAAACTCCGGAGGGAGATCTAGAGTTGGATTTTATTGGGAAAAGAGCTGGTAGAGGAGCATACGTATGTAGGCAAAGAGAGTGTTTAGATATTGCTGTAAAAAAAAAGAAACTAGCAAAAAGTTTACGACACTCTATCCCTACAGAGATCATAGAGATGCTCCGGAAAAGTATGCCTAACGATGGCTGATTCTATAACTAATTTGATTAGTATTGATTACAGAGCTAGTAAAATATTTTCGGGTTATGAGTATTCCCGAAAAACTCTGCAACCTTACAAAGGAAGCCTGATTTTATTGATGATTGATACATCAATTCAAACCAAAAACTTTTTTTATAACAAAAGCAAAAGATACAATATACCTCTTTGCGAGACATCCCTTAAGGATGACTTGGGAAAAGCTCTGGGAAAGCCTTCCCTAGCAGTAATAGTATGTACCGATGCTAGCTTTGCAAAGGCTATAGCTGAAAAGTTAACCAAGGAGATATGGTAAATATTAAAAGATTAGATGATGGAGGTGTAGGTGTTGGGCAAATTACGTGTTTATGAACTTGCCAAAGAACTTGGTATTCCCAGTAAAAGAATAATTGAACTGTTGGCAGGGATCGATGTAAATGTGAAAAATCATATGAGTATGATTGAAGAGCAAAGTGCTTTAAAAATAAAAGCACATTTGCGAGGAGAAAACAAAGAAGTTTTGGAAACTTTACCCAAAAAAGAAAAGGAAACCCCAAAAAAGGAAAGAAAAAAGCCGCTCTTGCCTAAAGGTAAGAAAGAAAAAACTCTTGGTCGCAAAGCTCGTAAAGCAGAAGAAAGAAGCAAAAATCTTGCTAAAAAAGCAGTTAAAACTGTTATGGTTGAAGAAACTGTAAACCCTAGAGAATTAGCGGATGCTCTGGACATGGATGTTTCTGATATTATGACTCGCCTTATTAATTTGGGATTTATGTCGGCGATTAATGAGCCACTGGATCCTGATGTTCTAACTTTGCTCGCCGATGAACTCAACGTAAAAATTGAGGTGAAAGTAGATCTCCAAGAAGCTGAGTTTTTGCTATCTTTGCAAGAAGAAACTAATCTAAAAATGTCGATAGTTCGTCCGCCTGTAGCAACTATTTTAGGACATGTTGATCACGGAAAAACTTCTTTGTTGGATGCCATCAGAAAGACAAATGTGACTGCGCAGGAAACTGGCGGTATTACCCAGCATATTGGAGCTTATCAAGTAAAAGTTAATGGTAAAAAAATAACTTTCCTTGACACTCCCGGACATGAAGCATTTACTGCCATGCGTGCGCGTGGGGCAAAAGCTACTGATATAGCTATCGTAGTTGTGGCAGCTGATGATGGTGTTATGCCACAAACTGTAGAGGCAATCAACCATGCCAAGGCCGCTGATGTGCCAATTATTGTAGCAATCAACAAAATTGACAAGGAAAATGCCAACCCTGACAGGGTCAAGCAGCAACTGGCGGAATATAACTTGGTACCGGAAGAGTGGGGCGGAGAAACTGTTTATGTGCATGTTTCCGCTATAAAAAAAGAGGGACTTGAAGAACTACTAGAGATGATTCTTTTGGTAGCAGAAATAGCCGAATTAAAGGCTGATCCCACCAAAAAGGCTCGAGGAACAGTTATTGAAGCAAGGCTTGATAAAAGTAAGGGCGTAGTGACTACTATTTTGATTCAAGATGGTACGCTGGAAGTTGGCGACCCTGTAATCTGTGGCACTGTTGCCGGAAAAATCAAAGCTATGCACGATTATAAAGGGAAAAAGGTAAAAAAATGTCTCCCAGCTACTCCGGTTGAGATTTTAGGGCTAGGAAGTATTCCAGAAACAGGCGACATATTACAAGTCGTTACAGATGAAAAACTAGCACGACAGATTGCCTTAAGGCGGTTGCAGAAAAAGCGTTTAAGTAAGTTAAAAAGAGTTCAAAGAGTTACTCTGGAGAATCTTTTTACGCGCCTAGAGGAAGGCGAAACAAATGATTTGAATATAATCATAAAAGCCGACGTGCATGGTTCTGTTGAGGCATTGCAGGAATCTTTACTTAAATTGGATATAGCAGATACTGTTTATTTAAATATTATTCATAGTGGTGTTGGTGCTATTACTGAATCTGATATCATGCTTGCTGCGGCCTCTAACGCCATTGTTATTGGGTTTAATGTTCGACCTTTTGCTGCTGTGAGAAAGATGGCAGAAAAAGAAAAAGTTGAAATAAGATTATACCGAGTAATATATGAAGCAATTGAGGACTTAAAAAAAGCTGCTAAAGGGATGTTAGCACCGGAATATAAAGAAGTCATTTCTGGTCAGGCCGAAGTGCGACAATTGTTTAAGGTCTCAAAAGTTGGTACTATCGCTGGTTGCTATGTTTTGGACGGTAAAATTACACGTCAACTTAGTGCTAGAATAATAAGAGATGGCATAGTTGTACATGAAGGTTCTTTATCTTCACTTAAAAGATTCAAAGAAGATGCCAAGGAAGTTCTTGCCGGTTTTGAATGTGGTATTATGCTGGAAAAGTTCAATGATCTACAAGAGGGAGACATTATCGAGGGTTATTTTATAAAAAAAATTCAACCGGAATAGGTGTTGATTTTTTGTGGTAGTAGGGCTATTAACTATGGAACTACATTTTCCACAGGCTCAGTCCTTAAAAGATAAACGAAAAATATTAAAAGGTTTAATTTTGAGAACCAGAAAAAAATATAATGTGTCCTTTTCGGAAATCAGTTATCAGGATAAATGGCAAAGAAGTATGTTGGCTGTAGTATGTGTTGCTAATTTAACATCTCTGGTATATGCGCAGTTAAATAAAATTGCAGATGAAATTGCGGTAGAAAGTGAGGTTATACTGCTAAATCATACTTTAGAAATGATTTAGTATTAGACAGCTTATTTAGAGTATATTAGTAATTGATTCCATGCGTCAGTGCTATGCTGCTATAAACATCATTGAAAAATAAAAAATACTTGTATCTATTCAGGTCTATTAAACTATTTGTAACTATTTAGGCACTAACGTAATAGTTAGAGATTGAATACCACTTTACAGTTTACAGTTGATAATGATTACGAGGTTAAAATTTGCTATACTATACAATAATTAATTGGCAACTGGCTGCAGCTGAATAG